>NZ_JBNPVS010000062.1:0-60526 GCF_050434225.1 Paraburkholderia sp. GAS32
ATCACTACGTTGCGCATCTTGCTCGGACTACGGCTCACGCAACGCTTGCACCATTCATCGAAGCAGTGGTCCTCAGGATATATGACACAGTAAGAGTAGGTGGATGAGAAAAAAGTCCGTCGCTTTCGAAGCGACGGAGTCGCTTCTAAGGCGACAAACTAGATTCTCATGAACGCAAACGCGGTGATATGCATGGCCGGGAAAATTCGGAGAGCCGGGTTTTGATGGGAAAGGTTGGGAATCCGAAAAAAATTAGCGCCAGGGGTCCCGAGTCGGCTTTCTGACTGTGGCGGCGAGCGCAAAGGTGCGTTTAAGGGAAGATTGGATCGATACTCGGCGGACGCCGGGCGGACACGCGAAAATTATGGCTCGGCGCGCGCCGGGAACTGCAGCAGGCGCCGACTGCCGGATTCGGTCGATCACCCGCCAGCTGACACGACGGTAAGAATGACCGTCGTGCTTTGGAAGCGGCCCTTAAATGAAGCCGGGCCGAACGGCAGAAGCGGGGTCGACTGCGGCCTCACGGTTGGCCCGAAAACTGCGTGAATCAATTGTCGGCGAAGGACAATCCGGACGTTGATTAGTGGCACGACTTCTTGCTTAACGGCATACGGGGACCGGAGATCCTTGCTGGACGGGGCTCTGCGGGCGTTGGCCGTCAGAAATTGCACGGAAAGGACGATTACCCCGAGTAAAGAGACAAGCCTGCCTCAGCGAGTTGCCGCGCCAACTTACCCCGCGTATGACGGCGGATCTGATACGCATGTTTTGACACGTAACTGCTACTCGTTTTGGAAATGCAGTCAGGTCATAGTTCGCAACTCAGATAACCGTGCGAAAACAACTTCATGCGATTTTTGCAACGCTACACAGCACGAATACGCCGGCAGCGCGCTGTATTGGACGAGCGTCTTAACGTGGCGGTGACTGCCGCCGTTGCGTCGAGCCTGGCTGGTTTGCTCGCGGCCAGCCTGATCGCATCTCGGGACGCCGGGGTGCTGGCTGTCGCGCTATCGGCTTGCGCAGGGGCTGTGTCCGTTGGTTACCTGGTTCGCCCAAAGGCAAGATTACGCCGCGCGGCGCGCATCGGTCTTCGCCGCGGGGAGTTCCAAGTCGTCTATCAGCCCATTGTGGACACGCGCACGCGACACTGCGTGGGCGTGGAAGCCCTGCTCCGGTGGGGCCATCCAAAGTTCGGAGCCGGGGGCCCGGGGCTGTTCATTGGAGAGATCGAAGGCACGCGTTTGCTCAGCGCGTTGACCTGTTTCGTGCTGCGCGAGGCGAATAACGCACTGACCCAACTGCCGTTCCCTCGGCACTGGCACATATCGGTAAACATCTGCGCGCGGCATCTGATGGAGGACCGCTTTGTCGAGGATATCTGCGAGTCCGCCGGTCCGATGCTGGAGCGCCTTGTTCTGGAACTCACCGAGCGCAGCTTCGTCGAGCGTACGCCGCGGGTTGTCACGGCGCTTAGCCATATGAAGCAACGCGGCGTACGCCTGTCACTCGACGATTTCGGCACCGGCTTCAACAATCTCGACTTACTCGCGGACTTCCGGTTCGATTACGTGAAGGTAGACCGGCGATTTCTAGCCATGCGCGGCGAAGCGCGCATCCAGTTTCTTAAGTCGGTAACCGCGTTAGTGCATACACTTGGTGCGAAAGTTGTCGTGGAAGGCGTCGAGAGCGCCGCAGAACACGACGTGGTACAGCGCTCGGGAATCGACCTCGCGCAGGGATACTGGTATGGGAAGCCGATGGCAGTCGATCAGCTTCGCGCGTTCGCGTCGTCGACTGCGTCGATAGACACATTACACGATGTGACCGGAACGGAGCATGGAGCGTGAAAGACGAATGCATCATGGATGCGCAGCAACAACGACAACCAGCCAGCGCCCCCGTGCCCCCGGAAAGCGACTACGATCAGTACTTTGAGCGCGTGACCAGAATCGCCGCTCGTGCGCTGAATCTACCAATATCCGCCGTATGTCTCGACAGTCTGGGCCAGCCAGAAGTCATAGGCGCGAGCGGGTGCGAACGGGACGTCATATTCCATATGGAGACGTACTATTGCCGGACGCTCCAATGCGAGGAACCGTTCGTCGTCAGGGATGCGTTGTCCGATGCGGAGCTTGCGCAGGGGCCACTGGCAACCAGCGAATTGGGGATCCGCTTTTTCGCAGGCATTGCGCTGCGTCTCCCGTGCGGCAAACCCATCGGTATGCTATGCGTGATGCACTCGATGCCGCGGCGCTTCACGCGCCAACAGCGTCAGATGCTGGTCGACCTGGGGCAAATGATCGAGCACGAAGTTGGCCTGCGCCAGCTGGACAGCTCTGATCGTTTGCAGGTGCTTCAGGCGATTGACCGGCTTCAGGGCCAGAATGCGCTTTACGTCGACACGTTCTATCGGACACCGGTCGCTATCGCGCATATCGGAAGGGACTGGGAGTGGCGGCACATGAATGATGCCTGCGTGAAATTCTTCGCGCACTCGCGCGCTCCGCTGACGAAAACGAACATACTCGATCTGCTGGATGCGAGCGACCGGACCAGGTTTGAACAGGTCGTGCAGGCACTCAATCGTGGCCGAGGGGTCGAGGTCCTGACGCTCGACGTAACCTTCCGGTTGCCCAACAAGCAGAGTAAGCCAGCGCGAGTGCAGGTGGCATTGAAGCAGCCGGGGTCGACCCGCGACGGAGGCTGGCTGTTTGTCATTCACGATACCCAGGCGGAGCAACGGGAAAAAACCGCGCGCGATGCGCGGGAGGCGGCGTTGCATCGGGCAGCCCATGAGGCCTCGGAAGTTCTGCGCAGGGCGCATGAGCAACTGACGACCGCCGAGCGACAATTGGGAGCCACGCGCGTAGATTTGCGCGCCATCGCTGACAATCTGCCGGTGCTGGTCGCTTACGTCGACGGTGAGCGACGTTATCGGTTCGCCAACTCAACCTATCGCGAGTGGCTGGGGTTGGACCCGGAGGAGATCGTGGGACGGCTCACCCATGAGGTTCTCGACGCTGACTATTTTGCTGCCATCGAGCCGTACGTCCAACGCGTGCTCAACGGCGAAAGGGTCGAGTACGAGGTTGGAGCGACGCTTAACGGGAGTCAACGTGTCCTGCGTGGTGTGCTGGTGCCGCGTCGCGTCCACGATCAGGCGGCTGATGGGTACTACCTGCTGGTGCAGGATGTGACGGAGCGAAGGACGTTGCTCGATCGCCTGCGGCATCAGGCGTTCCACGACGCGCTGACCGGCCTGCCGAACAGACGCTCGTTCCTCGAGAGGCTGGACGAGGCATGCGCAGCAGGCGGCGACGGTGTGGCTGCCATCATGTTTATCGACCTGGACGGCTTCAAGGCTGTGAACGATACATACGGGCATCAGTGCGGCGACGAAGTACTTGTTGAAGCCGCGCACCGGATCAGCCGCTGCGTGCGTGGCGGGGATCTGGTTGCGCACCATGCCGGGGATGAGTTCACGGTGCTGCTGACCGGCCCTGCAATCGATCGTGCTGCACTGGAGAGAATTGCACGCGCAATCCTGCTGACACTGAGCCAGCCCATAAGGTTCGGGGCGAAGGTCGTCCAGTTATCGGCGAGTGTCGGCATGCTACCGCGCGACCAGGCAGCGTCATTGAGTGGCGAAGCCCTGTTACGCGCGGCTGATGCCGCAATGTATCGTGCGAAAGTAGCGGGCAAGGCGCGTATTGTCGTGCACGAGCTTCACGATTCACCGGCCGGGATGTACGGTTGAGATCGACGCCCGTGTCATGCCGGCTGAACCGGACCGGCCAGCTTTGCGCCGCAACGCGATTCATCCGCGCACAGGGCGCCTAGCGTCGCGACCGCTTTATCGAGCTGCGCCGACCACGGGTATCCATAGTTCAGACGTACACGGTGTCGAAAGGCGCCGTCCGCAGAGAAGATAGGTCCGGGCGCGACGCTGATGCCACTGCTGAGCGCAGCCTGGAAGAGGTGTATCGAGTCTGCGTGATCCGGTAGCGCCACCCATGTGAAGTAACCGCCGTCAGACCTCGTCGCCATCGTATTGGCCGGGAAGTACCGGCTAATCGCGTCGAGCATCTGCGATTGCTGATGGGCCAATTCGCGACGTAGTTTGTGCAGGAAACGTTCATAGCCGCCGTGCTCCAGATAGTCGGCGATTGCGCGCTGCGCCGGCATGCTGGCCGATAGCGTGGTCATCCATTTTGCACGTTCCAGCCCGCCCGCGAACCTTCCGGCTGCCGCCCAGCCGATACGATATCCGGGCGCAAGGCACTTCGCGAACGATCCACAATGGATGACAAGACCTTTCCGGTCGAAGAATTTGGCCGGACGCACCGGCTCCGGGCCAAAATGCAGCTCGTTGTAGACGTCATCCTCGATGAGCGGCACGTCGTGTCTGGCGAGCAGATCAACCAGCGCCTGCTTCCTAGAATCGTCCAGCGTCACCCCGGTCGGATTGTGGAACGAGGTCATGAACCAGCAGGCGCGAACCGGATGTTGCTGCAGCGCCCGCGCGAGCGCATCCAGATCATGACCCTCCACCGGGTCAACAGGAATCTCCACTACGTTCAGCCGCAGTCGCTCGATAGCCTGCAGAGCTGCATAGAACGTCGGCTTTTCGATCACGATCACATCGCCTGGAGCGGCGAGCAACTGGGCGCTTAGCGTCAGGGCTTCGAGTGCACCGCTCGTTATGATTATCTCGTCGACGGGCACCGTCATCCCCGCCATCAGGTAACGCAACGAAATCTGCTGGCGCAATCCTTCGTACCCCGGCGGCAGTCCGTCAACCATGCTGGCCAGGTCCGTTGAACGATTGACAGTCGCGCACGACTTCCCGACGCGCGCCATCGGAAACAGCGCAGGGCTCAGGAACGCTGAACCAAGTGGGACAGTCTCGGGCTGCCTGATCGTCTTGAGGACCTCAAAGACAAGGTCGCTGATATTGACGGTCTTCGGGTCGGTACCCAGCGAGGTCCCGGGCCTTTGCCGCAGTAATTCTCCGGAACTCGGCGACACGAAATAGCCTGAACGCGGGCGCGCCTTGATCATGCCCCGATTTTCGAGCAGGTAATAGGCGCGAAATACCGTCGCGGGGCTGACACCCCAGGCCTTGCACGCCGCGCGAACCGAAGGGATACGCGCGCCGGGTGGCAGATCACCGCGCTTGATGAGCTCACTGAGTTGGTCGGCTAGCCGCTCGTACCGTTTCAACCTGTACTCCTCACAGATAACACCGTTGCGGGCGTCGCACTCGCCCTGGTAGCGCACACACTCAACGTTAGAAGAATGCCACTTATCAATCTGATACGGCCTTTCTTTTGCAATCTGCGTCTATTGCGGACGCGCACACGCTGGCAAAGTGCGGCGCAGACAGTTTCCACTTCTTTCGATGTTTCGCGTACGCGTAGCGGGCCAATCGATAGCGATTTTTAAGCCGAATTTTTTAACGATAAATCAATGGCATTTGGGTTCCCGGTATCAACCACGAGATGCAGCGCGTTCATCGCGCTCCGTCGGGCCTGGAGACGAGGTATGGCAGTCGTACTCGTCACCTGCGCAGGCACCTCACTCGCGGTTGCAGGTCCGGCCGACACTGGTTCCAGTCGCAGTCTTACGTTTGAACGCAACGTCTGGCAACAACTGACGGACTGGCTTGCTGGTCCACCAGCGCCCCCGATTCGCTTCGGCTCAGCCTGCGCGTCCATTGCGCAGTTGCCCGCTATTCCCGCCGCCCTTGCCGGACCGGTTGCTGGCCCGATGCCTGTACTGGTTAATACTTGCGATTCGCTGGACGACACGCGTGGCGAGGCCACCGGCACCGATGCTGCGATGGCCAGTTCGGGGCCGAACGTTGTGACGCTGCTTAGGGAACTGCGGTGGCAAATCAGCGACCACGCGGCGGCAGAACGAAACGGGCTTCTGGCCTCTGACGCAGTGGCCGCTACCGCGTCGCGGGTCGACCGCGCAGAGCAGTCGCCGGAACCACCAGCGATGTCGACCCCGGATTGCTCATTGGGTAGGGGTTGTGAAACGCGAGAGGTCTCGCCTTCGATCGGCGCCGACACACTCGTCTCGGTGCAGCCTTCGGCGAGCACTGCTACGCAGCGCATCTCAGTATGGACCATATTTGGATTTATATTGTGGCCGATCCTGGTGGTGGTCCTGGTCGTTGTTGTCAGTTGGGCTCTCAAAAGCTGGTTTCGCTACGACAAGTCCCTGCTGCGTGCAGCGCGTGCAGGGCTGCGTCGTGGCCGGTTCCATGTTGAGTATCAACCTGTCGTTGGCGTGCGGCGGGCCAGGTGTGTCGGCGTCGAAGCGTTGTTGCGATGGGACGACCAGAAGTACGGCGCGCTGGGCCCGGCTCACTATATGGAGTTCATTGAGAACAGTAGTTTGATCGGACCGATGACGCGATTCGTCCTGTCGCGTGCTGCTCAGGAGCTGCGGGAAATCGGCGCTCCGAAATCGCTCTACCTGGGCGTTACCGCTCCCGCGTCTTACCTGGTAAGTTCCGCGTTCATCGCGGACCTGGGTGACGTTGACTCCCTCGGTCTTCCACCGCTAATACTGAAGATCGGGGCAGGCAGCGCGAGGAAGTTCAGAAAACGTCTCATTCCGATGATGGCACAGGCGCGTGATAAAGGAATGCGTTTTGCCCTGTCGGGCGTGCGTCCCACTGACGTCGGATTTGAACTGCCTGCAGACATGACCTTTGAGATGGTGAAGATTGACAGGGACGTGCTGGGAATGGATCCCGATGAGCGCACGAAACAGATCAATGCGTTGACGTGCATGGGCCATGACATGGGCGCCGTGGTCGTGGTCGAAGGCGTTGAGAATGCGGCGCATCACAGCATCGCGCGGGCAAGCCGGGCTGAATTCGGTCAAGGTTTCTTCTACAGCCGTGCACTCGGCGCCAGCCAGCTGAAGGCATTTTTCCAGACCGCCAACGCCCCGTCCTCAAAGCCGGCTGGAGCTGCAACCGTGCTCGGCTGGCGGGTCCGAAATTTCTAGATGAGGCATTCCGCCCGCAACCGGAGCAGCTCGGGACAACTCTACTTAATTAGCATGACATAATAATGAAGCGCTATCTCCAACTGGCGGCAGAGTTCGAAAACCTGATTTCGAACGGTACGCTTGAGTCCGGCGTGCGGCTCCCGTCGGTGCGCCAGGCGAGCAGTTCGTACCGCGTCAGCCCTTCAACGGTTTTCCAGGCTTACTACACGCTCGAACGACGAGGCCTGATCGTAGCAAGACCTCGGTCGGGTTATTTCATTGCAAGTCGGCCTGCGCTAACGAAATCACTGGCGATTGTTTCAAAGCGAAGTATTGACGAGGCTGATGGCGACAGCTTGGTTATCCGCTTCATGAAGGCTCAACGTCGATGCGCGCATCCGGGGCTTGGCTCTTCGGAGCCAAGTGCCCAGCTGTTCCCGTTTGGCCGGATCTCGCGCTCGTTGACTGCGGCAACCCGGAGGATGGCGAGTTCCCGGAATGCCTTGTCGGCGGGAAAGGCGGAAGCAGATCTGCGTCGCCAGATTGCCCTGCGCTACATTGTCACAGGTGTTACCGTTCCAATCGATGAGGTTGTTGTGACGAGCGGCGCGCTCGATGCACTGATACTGTGTCTGCAGGTTCTGACGCGGCCTGGCGACACCATCGCAATAGAACGGCCCGCTTTCCATGCTGTGCAAGATGCGGTTCAGCGCCTGCATCTGAAGGCCGTGGAAATCCCTGTCGATCCACACCGTGGACTCGACCTCGGCGCATTAGCGGAGGCGTTGCGGCAGCATCCGGTACGGGCTTGCTGGTTTATGACAACGCTGCACCAGCCTACCGGCGCGACGCTCTCCGATGAACGGAAGGAGGCGCTCGTGAGGTTGCTGGCAAAACATGGCGTGCCGCTAATCGAGGACGACGTATTCCGCGAACTGCATTTTGGCTTGACGCCCGCGTATCCGGCGAAGCGCTTCGATTCTAACGGCCTCGTGCTGCACTGCGGTTCGTTTTCGAAGAGCCTTGCGCCTGGACTGCGCCTCGGTTGGGTAGCGGCGGGGCGATATGCCGCGAGAATTGAGCACGCGCGTTGGCTGACGATGGCCCCGGCATCTGTGCCCGTGCAATGCGCAATTGCCGACTACCTTGAGCATGGGGACTACGACCGGCTTCTACGCAAACTGCGTCGCGAACTGGCGTCCCTTCAGACCCGGATGGTGGCCGCGGTCGTCAGGTACTTCCCCCAAGGGACATTAGTGGTGCGGCCGCCGGGCGGATTCTTTCTATGGGTGGAACTTCCAGAAGGAGTCGAGGCAGTGCAGTTGTTCGAGATGGCGGAAGCGCACGAAATCGCGATAGCACCCGGTGCAATCTTTTCATGCAGCCGCGAATTTCGCCGTCACATCCGGCTTAACTATGGCCGTCCGTGGACCCCGGACGTTGAAAGGGAGATGCACACTTTGGGCATGCTGGCCAGGCGAGCATTGGCTGAGCAAGGGACAGCCCAGCATACTGGGCGCGAAGGAGCGGATTAAATAGCAACGATGAGCCATGATTGAAGGCGGTGCCAGCTGGAGCGGAGAGCATCCGGGGCCGCCTGCGACCCGCGTCTGGCGGCAGCCGGCCGAGGCTGTGTGAAAACGCACGCTGAACGCGGCGTTGTGGAAAATCGACCCTTCAGATCGCGCCGTATCGGCCTGGCAGCAACTCGGGAAGGGTAGAGCGACACCCGAAAATCGGGTACTTTTGCGTTTTCACACAGGCTCGGCCGGCTACAGACGTTGGCCCGCGGCGTTGTTGAATAAATTGATCTTCCAGCCCGAGGGCGCGCGATCTGGCAATGATCCGCGGTGATTTCACTTGCAGAAGAGCCAATGCCGTACAAACGCAATCAGAGCCTTCGTCACAAGATTGAAAAAGCGCATTAGAAGGTGACCAATTGGCCCGAATATAACGAAGCGTTGCGCCAACGTGGCGATATCACGATTTGGTTCACCGAAGAGGCGCTCGCCGCATGGCGCCCCGGCAAGACCGGAGCCCGTGGCAGGCCGCAGGAATATTCCGATCTCGCCATAGAAACCGCCTTGTTCATCCGCCAGGTCTTTCATCTGCCGCTACGCCAGACCGAAGGTTTCATGAACTCGCTTAGCCGCATCATGAAGGCCACCATCAGCATTCCCGACTACAGCAGAATTTCCAAGCGAGATCACCCGGCGTGGTGAGCTCGCAGGCAAGAACTTGATGGTGTTCGTCGATCGCAAGATGGAGTTTGCGCCAGGTCCGGGGAGCCGGAACATCATGCTTCTCCTGATGCCATTCATCTTTACCGTAGCCCTTGAGTCCGGTGGAATCAACGATCACGAGGCTACCCGGGTCCACCGCCTGGCTCAGGACGTGCATGGGTATTGAAATGCTGGTTCAGAACAGCTTGCGAAACCGGCTCGCCATCGTAGGCGCGGTCACCGATAAAGGTCTCAAACGGGGTGACAATTTGGGGTGAGCAGTTCCGCCACGGCCGAGGGCACCCGTGCCACGTTCACGCTTTGCGCCGCGTGGCGAATGACGCAAAATGGGCACTTGGTCTTGCCGGTCTTCGAATTATCGCGAGCGCGCTCGCGTGTGCCGCAAACGTCACGCCGGGCAAGGAAGCGAAGCGAATCAAGAGGAGGAGGCCGTATGCTCGATATCGCAGCCGAGATCGCGAAGTTCAATAGCGGCCGGGACGCCGAGCGCCTGAACATGAAGTACCAGCGCATGCGCACGTCGCCGTTTATCTTTCTGCGCGGCACCTGTCACCTCTTCTACAAGCGCTTGCCTTCTGGCGGCGTGCTCGAAGCGTCGCCGCGTACTTGGGTCTGCGGCGACATGCATCTGGAGAACTTCGGCAGTTACAAGGGCGACAACCGGCTTGTCTATTTCGACATCAACGACTTCGACGAGGCTTGCCTTGCACCGAGCCTGTACGAAATCGTCCGCTTGCTGACAAGTGTGCTCGTCGCCGCTGCGGATCTGCGCCTCAGCCGGGCAGAGGCGCTTGCGCTGTGCCATACGGCGGCCGATGCTTACAGTGCGGCGCTGCGCTTCGGCAAAACCCGCTGGATCGAAGAGGAAACGGCGGAGGGCATGGTTCGCGAGCTGTTCGACGGTTTGCACAAGCGTTCGCGAATCGACCATTTGAATCGGCGCGCCGAACTGAGGGGCAAGATACGCGTCTTGCGGCTCGATGGAAAGAAGGCACTGCCGGTAGGCGAAAAAGTGCGTGTCGACGTGACTGCCTTCATGGCCGAATTTGCCGCCCGCAAGGACAACCCGGACTTCTACAAAATGATCGACGTAGCTCGGCGAATTGCCGGAACCGGCAGTCTCGGCGTCGATCGTTACGTGATCCTGGTCGAGGGTAAGGGATCGCCCGACGGCAACTATCTGCTCGACATGAAAGAGGCGTTGCCCTCGGCGGTGAGCCCACATGTGAAGGCGCCGCAGCCACGCTGGGATACCGAGTCAGCGCGCGTGGTCGCGGTCCAGCAGCGCGCTCAGGCGGTTTCACAAGCCTTTCTGCATGCTGTTGAGTTCAACAAGCGATCCTATGTGTTGCGCGGCCTGCAGCCCTCGGAGGATCGTGTCGCGTTGGGCAACTGGAACGGCAAGTTGCCCCGGCTCGAAACGGTCGTCAACAACATGGCGGAACTGAGCGCGTGGGCGCAGTTGCGCTCCGGCGGTCGCCAGGGATCGGCGATCGCTGACGAGCTCATCGAGTTTGGAAGCAGCAACCATTGGCAGATGCCATTGATCGAAGTCGCCGTGCAATGCGAAGCCCAAGTCACGGCTGACTGGCGCGCGTACTGCGAAGCCTACGATCGCGGTGGGTTCGGCGCGCAGGCGAAGAGCTAGGCGGCGCCGCAAGCCAGGCGCCGGGAACGATGCGTCCATGATTCAGGCTCAGGCGCCCGCGCCTGGTGCACAGCATCGCGCTCTTCCGCAGACCGCCGGATCTCGGGCTCGCCATCACGTACGAATCGTGGTGCGGCGGTACGCAAACTCAAACCCTCGCCCGGCACGAAGAAGCAACGCACATTCACCCGAGCCGACCTGAACCAGGCAATCGTGCAGATCGCGCAGCAGTCGAAGACACCTTCAACACTTGGCCAACGGTCTGCACGCACTCGCTGAACGGACTGACACGCGCTGCCCGTTCAAGGCTGTCCTTCGGCACTACGTGGATTCAAACCGTCAAAGACAGACTCAAACCCGACATCAAAACTACGACATCTGTATTCAGCCAGCGCTACGACATTTCAATCTGGCCTCGGCAAAAATCGCGCGCTTTGCAACACTCCATTCCGCACAGCCTTCGTAATCCGTAAGAAGCGCCGTCATGATTTTGATCGAAACCCGCAACCAGTTGTTCATCTTGATGGCGCTCCGAACCCTGCGTCCGTTAGCGTGGCATTCATGTCGCTCTCCGTACTTGCGGCGAGCGCTCAAAAATGACTGCGTCCCATCTCGCGTTTCACTGGGCCGTTGCCGCAAACAGTCCGGCAAGCCTTTCTGCCGATCGCCAGCGCGTATCGCCGTATCAACGTCATGCTGCGACCACCAGAGACGCGTCGATCAGGTGCTCCGCGAGGAACCAGACCTGCAATTCGTTAGTGCGCAATACGTCGCTGACCAGCACGTCATTGGTGCCAAAGTCGCCCAACTCGTTGGCCTTGCTGGCTGCACTGCGAGTGGCCACAATGACGATTTCATGCGCCTCCAACAGACGCGAAAGCTGTACCGGCACCTCTTCGCGTCCGCGTGGCGGACGCGGGACCATGGTCATTTCCGCCACATCGGCAGCCATGGCGATGCTGACCCCACCGAGCAGTTGAATCCGCTCTGCTAGCGTGTCGACGAGTTTGACCTGCTTATCGTAATGCGCGTCATACAGCTGATGCAACGACTGGAACGTAGGCCCAACGACCTGCCAATGATGCTTCTTGTACATGTCGCGCAGCGTCATAGTGTCGGCCAGGATCTGATTCAACAGCTCTATGCCCGTTTCGCACGCGGTTTGGGACAACGCGATTGGCAGCTTTACGACATGACCGTACGGCTGCAGCTCATGTGCGCGCTGGTGCAGCTTCGGCTCGGGCACATGTATCACGTCGCTGGATTGGTTTCGGGTTTCGGACCTGCTGGCCCCGGTCGTCTTTGCCATGACTCGCTCCTTCAACTCAAGCGTCGTATCAGGCCATGCTCAGCCTCGAGAGCAGCGCTTTTGCTGCTGCTTCCGACGACGCGGGATTCTGGCCAGTAATTAGGTTTGCCGCGACAACCACATGTGATTGCCAATCCGGCCCCTTCGAATACTTGCCTCCATTCTTCTTCAACATGTCCTCGACGAGGAAAGGCACCACTTCGGTAAGACCGACGGCCGCTTCTTCCGAATTGGCAAAGCCCGTAACGGGTTTATCGCGCACAAGCGGAGAGCCATCGGACGCCTTTGCATGACGCAGCACACCGGGAGCATGGCAAACCGCGGCGACCGGCTTTCCCTCCGCATACATGGCTTCGATCAATGCGATCGACTGCGGATCTTCTGCCAGATCCCATAGCGGTCCGTGCCCGCCGGGATAGAACACGGCGTCATAGTCAGCGGCCGAGACAGTTGAGAGCTTCGCTGTATTTGCCAAAGCCGCTTGCACTTCCTTATCCTTCTTGAAACGCCGGCTCGCTTCGGTTTGCGAATCCGGATCGTCGCTCCTGGGGTCGAGGGGCGGCTGCCCGCCTTTTGGCGAAGCGAGTGTCATCTCGACGCCTGCGTCCTTGAACACGTAATAAGGCGCGGCAAACTCCTCGAGCCAGAATCCGGTTTTCCGGCCCGTATCGCCGAGCTGGTCGTGTGAGGTCAGTACCACCAGGATTTTCAGGACAACCTCGTGAGTCCGTTCAATTCACGTTGCAACGAGCCGAAGAGCGGTGTCATCAACCCAAGTCATTCTGGCAGAATAGGCCGCAGTCAAGAGCGCTGAGGTGTTTCCGGTTTTGGTGCTGTGGCCTTTCCCGCCCCTCGGCCACGTCGATACGCAAGCGAGCCGCCCCGTCTCCAGCAGCCCCTCAGCGCCCGATGTTGATCCGGTTGTCGACGTGCGTCACGCCGGGGGCAAGCCATGCGACCCGCTCGGCCTCCTCGCGCTCGGCCCATGAGCGGACCGTGCCGCGCAGGAGGACCTTACTGCCTTCGGCCTCGACCGTGATGTGCTGTGCGTCGACTTCCGCGTTGCGCTTGAACGCGTCCTCGATCTTGCGCTTGAGGTCCTCGGGCTTGACCTTCGGCTTGATCTCGATCTCGTTCGTCAGGCCGGTTACGCCACTCACCCGCAACGCCGTGTCGGCCGCACGGCGGCGCTGGTAGTCCCATTCGACTTCGCCCTTCAGCGTCACGTCTCCGTCCCTGACGACCGCCTTGATGGTGTCCGCCGCATAAGGTAGCTCGGCCTTCAGTTGGGCAATGATCTCGCGCACGATCTCCGGATCGGGCCGCTTGTTGATCAGAGGCAACCGCACCTCCACATCGTTTGCGACCCCCTTCACGCCGCGCACACGCGTCGCGTCCTCCTCGGCCTTGCGCCTTTGCCGGAAGCTGCGTGCGAAACCAGACAATGTGACCGCGCCGTCCTTGACCGCAACCCCGATATCTGACGGATCGATGTCCGGATCCCACTTCAGTTCGTACTCCACGTCTCGTTTGATGTCTTCGTCGGTTCTCATCTCTGCTCCTGGTCGGTTTGTTAACGGTCTAACGCGCGCGCGGGCTACGCCCTGCACCGCACGCATCCGTCCACCGTAGGGCGCGCGGGGCAGATTTTCTTCCCTACGCCTGCGCAGTTTTTGCGGAATGCTGCCGTACGTTCACATCTGAAAGCCGCGCAGCTGGAGCGCAGAGATCCGACACGTCTTTGCAGGAATGAGGAAGAAGTGCAACCGGCAAGAGCCTAGTCTAGATGTCATCGTCATCGGGTCAATGGCCACGTCGACGTCCGAAGGTACGCGCCGGGCGGGACATGCAAGGCTGGCTGGCACCACCGCTGCTTCGTGGCGCGGTCGACCGGCTTGCGCGCTGAGCTGAGCATGAATTCAACCGTCTTGCCGCGAAAGGGTCTCGTTTTATTTCCCAGAGAAATGGAGCAAATCGATGAGCGATCTAGTCGTTGTAAGCTTCAAAGGCGAAGAGACGGCCGACCAGGTATTGACCAAACTCCAGCAGATGCAAAAGGAGCACCTGATCGACCTTGAGGATGCCTGCATCGTGGTCCGTAGCGCGAAGGGCAAGGTGCACCTCAAGCAAGCCGTCGATCTCGTCAAGATCGGCGCGCTCAGCGGCGCGGCTTGGGGCGGTCTGTTTGGCGCGCTGGTTGGGCTGATGTTGCTCAATCCGCTCGTCGGTCTGGCAACGGGCATGGCCATCGGTGCTAGCACGGGCGCGTTGTCGGGCGCGCTCTCGGACTATGGAATCGATGACGATTTCATGCGTTCGACGGGCCAGAACATTGAGCCGGGTTCGTCGGCGCTCTTCATCCTCGTGCGTCGCGTGAATTTCGACAAGGTCCTGCCAGAGCTGAAGCCTTTCGGCGGAAAGCTATTAAAGACGTCTCTCACGAACGACCAGGAGGAGCGCCTGAGGAAGGCGCTAGAAAGCCTGAACAGCAGCGGCACGACAGCATGAGTCCCCTTGCGCTGCATCAGGGTTGTGATCTTGAATTCTGTAGAAGTTCGCATTTGGGTCGGATCGACACCCCGACAATTATGCGGACCATACGGTGTGGACGTCGATCACATCGACGCGCAGTTCGACATTGGAGAGTACTCACGCTTAATCCTCCGAAGACTAATATGACCGCATCTGAAGGCCGGAGAATCGAAATTCAGCAGTTGCGTGAACTGAGCGTCGGCCGACCGTGCTGTAGCGGACGCTTCGTCACTGGATGTGCTTCCTGGGCCAACAAGGTCGTTGAGAACACTTGTGTGCGTGGGACAAGCGGCGGGGAAGGTCTCTTTCGGGTCGTGAGCTCCGGAGGTAGCGCAACGGACTTCTAATCCGTTGGTCACCGGTTCGAATCCCGTACGGCGCGTCCGGTGGAGGACGGTATGCAAGCAGGAAGCACCACTATTGCGGCGCTCGCAGCGGTCGTGCTGTCAGGGCTCGTCTACGTGAATTGCCCACAGATAAGGTCGCTATGCGCCGAAGGCATGGCACTCGACCTAGCCGTCTGCGCTGCGTCTAACATCCAGGTCGCTTGTAAGACGGAAGCGCGCCGGAAGTACAAAATGTGTGTGGAACGAACGACATGTTCCCTTTAGGTAATGCCCGCCGTTAGCGTTTGGGTTCCAAGGCGAGCACACAGAGCGCCGCCAAATCGAGAAACCCGGAGAGTATCTGCATGCCAGATCGTGCGACGTCAGAAACGCGAGCCTTTCAGGCTTGTTCAACTCAGAACCGATCTTCGCGAGGAGCTTGTAGTCACGATGCCGGGGTCGAGCGTCTCCTGCTTCACGCACGCGCCGATCTCTCGCGCCACCCGGCAGATCGGTGACGTCGATTTGGATGTCGTCGATGCCGCGATTTTCGATCTGCGTGATGAAGGTGGCGATCTCCGCCTCCGATAACCGTGATTGCATGTACGCAACGCCGCTGCAATAGCGAAATTCCGCTGGTTCCCTCATGGAGCGCAATATGACAAAGGTAAGCCGCGTCGCCCCCCGGAAGTCGAAAGTCGAGGAGCCGGAAGCGCCGATGACCCTGGACGAACAACTCGACGAAGCGCTCGAAGAGACCTTTCCTGCGAGCGATCCGATTGCTGTTCACCCTGAGCCCGAGGAACAACCTGCGAAGAAGTAGACTCAGCCGTCGTCGGTACTGGAAAGCAACAGAGCGAGCTTCTCGACGCGCTGCAAAAAGCGTTTCCTGTGCGTGGATTTGTTCGAGGCCCCCGGACCAGTCGGAAAGTCTTACGGCCCAACGGGGAAATTTACTGTGATCGGGGGCTAGGCTTCAGGCCCATTTATGTTGACAGTGCCGTTCCACGTTCGCGAAGTCGCCATGTTCATTCGCAAGGAAGGGCGGAACTAAAAGCAGCAATGCGCAATAACTGCGCAGGCAAAGGGAAGACATGCACGTCGGCACGCTTTACGATGGATGAATTTGCGTGGCGCAGCCCGCGTGCGCGCGTTAGTCCATCAACAAACCGACGAGCGCAGCGATGAGTTCCTCATCGACGAACTCGATGCTGTCGTTTGTCGGGAAGTTCGCATCGGCCTCGTCGAGCGCTGCGTTCAGCTTGTCTCGCAGAACCTTCGCGAAGCTCTTGCCGTCCGTGGACAAGCCCACGATCTCGCAGTAGCGCGGCAGCTCACGCCGGAATTGCTCGTCGGAGACCTGATGCACCCGATAATCGTCGAAGCGATCACTACCCTCGACGTAAAAATCGCCGGAATTCAGTTCCCGCATGATCTGGCTGAAGACACCCAGCTCGAAGAACCGGCGGTGCAGAATCTGCAGGACGTCCCGGAACTGCCCGACCAGTTCCTCCAGCACATCGGCGTGTTCAAGCTGGTCTTTCTGCAGCCGGACATCGACCGAATTGCTCACCTGCGGTTGTGGGATCGCGAGCGTGGGCATGATATCCAGCGCTTGGGCCGCGGCCTTGCGACGACGGAACCGTTAGCCCACCGCGCACTGGAGCAGCCGGGCCAGATCGGCGCGATGCCGGCTGAGGGCGACAGACGTGTCGAAGGCGGCGGAACGCAGTCTGTCAATAGCGACCGCATTCCCGCGGTCGCCTCGGACTTGCAACCGGAGGCGGCCGACTTCGCGTGACCGTCGACGCCGTCCGCTAGATTGACGCTTACGCTGCCATTACGTGACGAGCATGGCGAGTCGGGTCAATTGTCGCGCTGCCCGCCTTCGCCGGGCCGTACCCCTTGCTGTCGCTGCGCGTGCGCCACGCGATCGCGCTCCACTTGCTCGGCGGCCGTCGCGTCGGCCGGGTCATCACGCTGCCGCATCAGCCAGTAGACGCTCCCCAGCGCCACCAGCGCAAATGCAAGCGCCGCGATCTGGGCGGGCGCACTGGCCGGATCGAGAATGATGAATTTGCGGGCGATAGCCAGCAGCGCAACCAGAAGCACCGTTTTGACCTGCACGATGTGATCGCGCCGCGTCATCACGCGCGTAATCGAATGTTTGAATTCCATAGCGATCAGCAGCGTCATGACCATGCCGAAGATGGTCTGATATACCGCGTGATCCAGCGGGTTCAGCGCGTCCGAAACCAGCAATGAAATCACCGCGCGAATCAACTGCCAGAGCGACACGAGGATGATGATAGAAATCACGACGCTCAGCACATGCGCGACAAGCTGCTCGAATCGTTCATAAAAGGTGAGCATGTCCCACTGCAGACGCAACGCATCGAGATCCTTGCGCAGCCAGCTTTTCTTTGTTTCCATGATTTGGCTCCCGGGCGGCCGTCGCTGCGCCGCGTACGCACCGTGCGTGTGCATGGATTGCACATGCGCCGTGCTCAGTTCATTCGACGGTCGCGTAACGCACATGCTACGGCCCTTCGCGTTTGCGCGGGTTCTTTGCGGATAGCGGCCCAAAGTAGAACGGACGTATTCAGTTACTGATAAGAGAGGTCAAGCTATTTGCGCTTGTGATACAGGGTACCTGTCATGTACTCGAAGAGGTGCCAGGCTGAAGCAGCAGGTCCATGCACTGTACCCCGAAGAGCGCAATATGGAATACGCCATTTGGGTAGCGCCCATCAGGGATTACGTCACTACCACTCAACCAGGACGCGCCGACCGGTCGTCAACCGCTCATACGATCTGTGCAGGTCTTGGGAGGCATCGCGTGACGCACGGTTCAATGCAGCCCCGCGCGCGTCACGCGCGGCTTTTTGGCGTTGGTCTGCTTGCATATCTTGAATAACAAACAACCAGTCTCCGTCGCGGGCCGGTGTCGCCTGCTTCAAGGCCACCTGCATACGCGCTGGCTTGCCTCGGTTATCGCGCAGCCGGAACATTACGTCGAGCGTCAGGACCTCGACACCGCGCCCCCGATCCCGCGCCTGTACGACTTGTTCAAGCCTGGCCCGGTCACTTGGGTCTGGCAGGTCGAGTATCTTCGTTTTTGCCAGCTCATCAGCCGCGGACACCCACTTCAGATACGATGCGGGCTGACTTGGAGAGGATCGGGCCTTTGCACACCGGCGTCTTTCGGCTTTTTACGCATTTTTCCGAAAAGCAGCTTTGCGGCGCGCCCTCCCGTGATGCAGTCCGCAGAAGCGACCGATTGTCCAAACATACTCGGATTAGCGACTAGACTTAAGGCATCGTTGGCGCATGCTCACGCAAGAGGAACGCATGCGCCATTCAGTCACGATCCGGACGTGCGACCGAGGGAGGCAGACCGATGCCGAAGACCGTTCGAAGCGCTGAGCAAATTCGCGACGAACTGCAGAACCGCATGGCGAAAATCGCCGCTGACGTGCCGGGAGCTTTGCGCGTGCGCATACCGCTACCAGAGCGGCACCCGCCCGACGCATCCGGCCGCAACTGGAACATAGTGCCGCTTAATGACCCCGGCGCAGATTGCGTACATCATCTCCAGAAGGTGATCGAAGACATGCGTACCGAGTTCGTGCTTCCAGATTGACGCCTTGATACGAAACCGGAGCGGTTCATGCAAACGCACGTGTTTGAACATCGAGGCTACGAGATCGTGGTACAGCCGGAGCAGAACGCATACGGCGCGTGGCAGGCGAAAGTGAGCGTGCGCCATGCCGATGGCACCGTGGCCGAATTCCGTCCGGATACGGTTCAGCCGGAATGGCTTGCGCAGGAGGAGGCGGTGCGGGACGGCATCGAATGGGGCATGCGTTTTGTCGATCACAAGCTGGAAGAGTCGCACGACCCGACGTGATGGAACCATCAGCGAAAAGCGAACAAAACCCGGCAGTTGAGCGAAAGACGCTACCCTTCGATGGACCTACAGTGCACGAATACGGCCAACCACCGTTATCCGGCGCGGCCGCCTGCTTGTGAAGCGCGAGAAACGAAAGAATGTTCTGAACGTCCTCAATGGCGGATAGCATATTCATGGTCAGGATCTATGGACGCATGCGCAGCGCAAATGGCTACGCGATACGCGACTTCCTGCATCGCTGCGACATACCGTTCGAATGGATCGAGCTGGGCAGCGATAAAGAAGCGGAGGAACTGGCGCACGTGCAGCATCTTTCCGATTCGCGCTTGCCGGTCTGCGTCTTCCACGACGGAACGCGGCTCGAATGTCCCACCGTCCGGCAAATCACAGAGAAGCTCGGCTGGTTTGCGAGTCCATCCCGTGAGGCCTACGATCTGGCGATTTACGGCGCAGGACCGGCGGGGCTGAGCGCGGCGGTGTACGGTGCATCGGAGGGGCTGCACACCGTACTGGTGGAGCGTTTGGCACTGGGCGGCCAGGCAGGCAGCAGTTCGAAAATCGAGAACTATCTGGGCTTTCCACAGGGCGTGAGCGGCGCGGAGCTCGCTGAACGGGCACGCGCCCAGGCCATCAAGTTCGGCGCCGAAATCCTGCTGGCTCGCGCCGGCGTGCGCGCGGAATTTCTGCCCGGCCAGGGCATCGTGTATCTGGAAGACGGCACACGTATCACGGCGCGCACGTCTATCTGCGCGACCGGCGTGGCATATCGTACGCTAGGCCTGGCAGGTGAAGAGCGCTTTCTCGGCGCGGGCCTCTATTACGGCGCCGGCGCGAGCGAGGCCGCGCTGATCCATGGCGAAGACGTATATGTGGTGGGCGGCGGCAATTCGGCGGGACAGGCCACCATGCATTTTTCGCAGTCCGCCAACCGCGTTTATATGCTCGTGCGTGACGCATCGCTTAAGAACACGTTGTCCCAATACCTGGTGGATCGCATCACGTCGGCGCCGAACATTGAAGTGCGCACGTGCACCGAAGTTACCGCGCTCGCAGGCAGTGACGTGTTGCAGGCGATCACGCTGACCGATGTGCGCACCGGCCGTCAACGCACGGTAAGGACGAGTTGGCTATTCGTCTGCATTGGCGGCGTACCGCAGACCGAATGGGCGCGCGAAGTTGGCATTGTCCGCGATGAAGGCGGCTATCTCGTGACCGGTCCCGACCTGCAGGAATATCGGGCGAACCTGAAATGGCCGCTCGAACGCGCGCCGCTGCATCTGGAAACCTGTGTGCCTGGCGTATTCGCCGCGGGCGATGTCCGCCACGCGTCGATCAAGCGTGTGGCGTCGGCAGTCGGCGAGGGCGCAATGGCTGTGGCGCTGGTGCATCGCTATCTGAATAGCGCTTGAGCGCAAGCGCAACCTTGATCCGCGCATGTCTGCGCGTACCTGTCCGAGGAGTACGATCATGACCCCTGGTTGCACGCACCTGGGCGAGGCCCGCATTCTCCACACGCCCATCGACTATTGCGAGGACTGCGTGAAGCTTGGCCAGCCGTGGGTACATTTGAGGCTTTGTCTTTCGTGCGGACACGTCGGCTGTTGCGATTCGTCGCCCAACCGGCATGCAAGCAAGCATTTTCACGCGACCGGCCATCCGCTGGTGCGTTCAATCGAACCCGGCGAAACGTGGATCTGGTGCTATCGAGACGAGATCGTCGTAGGGGAACTTGAATCGTGACGGCGACGCCACCCGCACGTGCGGGCGGCGTCGCGTTCTTCAGCATGCCAGCGTCACGCATGCGCCGGTGCCTGCTTCGACGCCTCGCTGGGCGCTTCTGTGGGCGCTGCTCCTTTCTGCACACGCACAGAGTGCGTACCCGAGTCGTAGGTCATTGTGACCTTGTCGCCGTCGTGCACGTCGCCTCTCAACAGCGCATCGGCGAGTTGCGATTCCACTTCAAGACGGATCTTGCGTTTGAGCATCCGCGCGCCGAACTCGGGGTCATAGCCGATCTGCGCGAGGTGATCGCGCAAGCCATCGTCGAACGACAGATCGATGCCTTGGGCCAGCGCCGTACGCCGTACGCGCGCAAGTTGTAGATCGACGATGCTGCGAATCTGCTCCTTGCCGAGCGCACGAAACACGACCACCTCGTCGACGCGATTGAGAAACTCCGGCCTGAAATGATGCCGCAGGATTTCCATCAACCGGTCGCGCAGTTCAGGATAATCGAGCTGCTTCGAGTCGGCCTTCATGTTGTCCTGGATCAGCTGTGAGCCGACGTTGCTGGTCGCGATGATGATCGTGTTGGTGAAATCGATCAGACGTCCCTTGCCGTCGGTGAGCCGCCCTTCGTCGAACAGCTGCAGCAGGAGGTTGTGCACCTCCGAGTTCGCTTTTTCGATTTCGTCGAGCAGCACTACGCAATATGGCCTGCGCCGCACGCGCTCGGTGAGTTGCCCGCCTTCCTCGTAGCCGACATATCCGGGCGGCGCACCAACCAGCCGTGCCACGGTATGACGCTCGGAATACTCGCTCATGTCAATGCGTACCAGCGCGTTCTCGTCGCCGAACACCGAAGTGGCAAGCGCCTTCGCGAGTTCAGTTTTACCCACACCTGTAGGCCCAAGAAAAAGGAAGCTCGCAGTCGGCTTGCCGGCCTCCGTCAAACCGGCGCGCGAAAGCCGCACCGCTTTGGCGACCGCGGAGACGGCTTCATCCTGGCCGACCACGCGCTCCTTCAGGCGGTCTTCCAGTCGCAACAGCTTTTCGCGGTCCTCGGCCGTGAGTTCAGATAACGGTACGCCCGTGAGCGACGAAACGATCTGCGCAATGTCTTCCGCCGTCACTTCCTGCGAGCTGGTGCCGCGCTCCTTCTTCCACGTTTCAGTAGTTTCATGCAGCCGTTCTTGTTCCGCGACGAGCTGTTCTTCCAGTTCCTTGGCTTTATCGAATTGCTTTGCAGCGCTGGCCGCGTCCTGTTCCTGCTTGATGCGGCGGATGCTCGCCTCGATATCGTGCAATGGCTGCGGACGCGAATTCGACGATATGCGCACGCGGGCGGCGGCCTGATCGAGCAAATCGATTGCCTTGTCGGGCAAAAAGCGCGCGGCGATGTAGCGGTCCGAGAGCTTTGCCGCAGCAGCGATCGCCTCTTCGGTGATTTTCACCTTGTGATGCGCTTCGAGCCGGTCACGCAGGCCACGCAGAATCTCGATCGTTTCCTCGACGCTAGGCTCAGGCACCATCACAGGCTGAAAGCGCCGCTCCAATGCCGAGTCCTTTTCAATGTACTTCTGGTATTCGTTCAGCGTGGTCGCACCCACGAGGTGCAGCTCACCGCGAGCGAGGGCGGGCTTGAAGACATTGCCGATATCAAGGCCGCCTTCGCCGCCGCCCTGGCCGGCGCCGACAATCGTATGCAGTTCGTCGATAAACACAACCAGACGGTCCTGATTCTCGATGATCTCATCCAGCACCTGCTTGACGCGTTCCTCGAACTCGCCACGATACTTCGCACCTGCCACGACGCTATTGATATTCAGTTCGACCACGCGCTTGCCGCGCAGCACTTCCGGCACCTGGTCCTGAGCAATGCGTTGCGCGAGGCCTTCGACGATAGCGGTCTTGCCCACACCGGGTTCGCCAATTAGCACCGGATTGTTCTTGCGCCGCCGCGCGAGCACTTCAATGGTGGTTTCGATTTCCTTGTCACGGCCGATCACCGGATCGAGCTTGCCTTGACGCGCAAGCGCGCTGAGATCGCGCGCGTACTTGTCGAGCGTAGGCGTGGTGGAGCGGTCTTCCATCTTGCCGTCTTCGGCACCCTTGCCGACCACCTTGACTGCTTTTTGCCGCAGCGATTGCGGCGACAGCCCGAGCTTGCGCAGCAATTCACCTGCAAAGCCGTCTTCTTCCTCGACGAGCCCAATCAGAATGTGCTCTGGTCCGACATAGCTGTGACCCAGTTCCAGCGACGACTTCAACGCATTTTCCAGCGTACTCTTGGCGCGTGGCGACACGCCGATCTGCTCGTTGTCTCCCGGTTCCTTGCGGGTGCCGCGTGGCGCGGTCTGGTCGATGGTTTTCCTGATCTCTTCGGGATCAAGCCTGAATTCGCGCAGGATTTCCTGCACCACATTGTTATCGGCGAGCGCTAGCAACAGGTGTTCCGTATCGACTTCGTTCTTGCCATATTCGACCGCTGCTTGCGCCGCGGCCTGCAGGCGATCCAGACCGCTCTGGCTCAGGTACGTCTGCAGGTCCACCGCTTCACGCGCCCGGCGATGTCGGCGTGTGCGGCCGCCTGGGTGTCCGCCCGCTGAATCGCCCATTTGCCCGCTACCGGCGCCTGTACCCTGATCCGCGCCGGCGGATTGTCCGGGCGCGCGTCCGATGTGTGACCGGCTACCGCGGCCGCCTTCCGTCTGTGGCCACATGTCGTCGAACAGACTTTCGAAAATTCCGCCGTGAAAGAGGGACTCGAGCGGCGACAGGCGGCGCTGATTGCGCGCCATGAACTCCATGTAGTGCTCATCGCACAGCATCAGCTGACGGCGTTGGCCGTTTTCGGTGATCGTGATCTGCGAGGTTGCGGGCTTTCCACAAACACTGCACTCGGCCATGATGAACTCCTTTTCGTCCGTGAGGGCATTGCCTCCCGGGCGGGTAATGGGGTGGGTGGAGAATATCTGTTTCGCCGCTCATTCCGATGCCGCCTTGTTTGCGCGCTGGCTCGCGCTGCACTCGAAGCGAGGTAATCCAGTGGACGGCACGTCGATCGATCCGTCGTTCCCGCGGCACCCAGTTCCTCTATCCGTGCGCGCAGGAATGCATCGGCATCAAGCCAGCACCGCACGGTGACTTGGCCTGTGTTGAGGCGTACCGCGACTTCCTGCAGTGGCACATCGTCCACTTCCACTGGCAGCACCGCGTGCCGCCACGCGTTGGGCAACTGGCCCAGCAGCTTGCCTGTGCGCGAGCGCACTTCATGCTCGCTCGCTGCCTCTTCGGTTTTTCGTCCCTGCCAGGCAGCACGTCTTCGAGCTTGAGCGTCTCGTCCGGTCGCCGGAATTCGAAAATCTGCTGTTCGCCTCGCCGACTTCGTCTGGGGTCCGAACCAGCGTAGCGGTGCAGCGCGCCCTCTTCAATGGATATGCCGGGATGCCCGCGAAGGCGCTGAAATCCGCCGCGTGTTCGGCTTCTTCCCCGGCGGTTCGCGTGGTAGTGGACAGTACCAGTCGCAGCTTTACGCGATAAGCGTCGCCGCTACACAGAATGTCCCTTTCGACACCCGCCCGCAAACTGGCCAGTTCCGTTGAAGACGGGTGCAGATGCCGCTTCGGATGGTGCGCGGCCAGTTCACCAATCTGTTGCTCGACGCTGGCGTGGGCCGAATCACCGAGACTGCGGAAGCTGACGAGTTGTTTCACGATAGGCCTGACCGTGGAGTACGAACGGTGCTATTTGATCTCGATGCGCCGCTTCGCTGCCGGTTCTCCGGCCGCTTTGGGGACGCGCAACGTCAGCATGCCGTTTTCAAATCTGGCCTCTGCCCGATCGAGATCGATGCCCGCGGGTAGCGGGACCGCGCGCTGAAAGTGTCCAAACGACCGCTCGACCCGATAGCATCCCTGTTCTTCGCTGGTCGATTCGAAGCGCTTGTCGCCGCTGATGATCAGCATGTCTTCAATCACTTCGAGTTCGACGTCGTCGCGGGTCATGCCCGGCAATTCAACGACAATACGCAGTGCGTCTCCTTCGTCGGTGACGTCGATCCGCGGTTGAAACTCGCTCGCGCTGAAGTCGCCGAACCAGATCCCGAGCGGTCCACGCCCGCCGAACGGATCGCGGATCAATTCGGCAAACAGATGAATCGGATCAGGCAGCGGCCAGCTGGCAGGCGCGAGTACCGGCGCAGCAGCCGCTGCAATCGGTGCCCCGTTACCCGTTTGCGTGCCGCCCGTCTGTTGCCCATTTTGCCGGACGCTCTCCTGATTGATGCGCGGCGCACCGGTCTGGCCCGATGCGTTTTTCTGCGTGGGGTGCGAGCGTAAGAACCGGAACGGATTCCATTTGTCGAGATCCAGAAGCATGTGATTCTCCTTACGTGACATATACCAGTGCCAGACCTGACGCTGGACCACTGGAGATGACGGGCAGTCTATTCGCCCTCCGGATGCGAGGGGCGCGGGTTTGACCTTGTAACCCGCGAGTGCCCGCGAGCAGTGCGCTTACGGATGCAATGGCGCGTGTGGCTCGCCGGTCAGGCCGTCACGGTGCCAGGCACGCGCAGTGATGCCGAGTACGAAAAGCAGCGCGCCCGTGAATAACGCATACACGCCTATCAGCCAGACGAGCGCTAGTGCGCCGGCGCCCGGAAAGAGCAGCACGAAGATGCCGAACAGCACGGACAGCACTCCGGTTAGCACCAGCATCCACGCATTGCGCAGGCGCCTGTGCAGCCGCGTTGCTGCGATCAGATCGAATACGCCGGTGATAATCGCGTTTGCGCCGATGATAGCGACCAGCACGAGCGTGGTAATGCCCGGCACTAACGCGGCTATCAAACCGGCGCCGATGCTGCAGATGCCGAGCAGCAAGGGCACCCACCAGCCGGCGTGCGTCGCGCGGTAGCGGATGGCCCCGACAATCGCAACAATGCCGCCGGCGATCGCGTAGGCGCTAAAGAGGGTAATAAGAAGTAGCAGAGTGAGAGCGGGCCAGAATAGCGCCAGAACGCCAAACAGTAGCGCTACCGTGCCACGCAGAATGAGCATCCACCAAGCGCGTCCAAGCAGTTCATCCATGTGGGACTCCAAGCTGTACCGTCATGCGATGAACTTCAGTCTAGGCTCCACGCAGCTGCGATTCTTTCGCGTTTCTGCCATGCGTTTCGCAATTCTGCATTCGTTCACGAGGCGTGCGGAATGGCATCCAGACGCACGAAAATAACCTGATCCATCACCGCTTTTTTATAGCAGCTTGCGGTGAGACCTTCTAACATGAACTTACGCCGCGCACGGTCTGGCATTAGCCTTTTCATTGCTGGCCCGGCGTCGCACCTCAACACCAGAACGAAGGGAATCTCATGAAAGCGAATCTCCTTGTATTGCTGCTCGCGTCGTCGCTCGGACTCGCTCCATACGCGAACGCCCAGGTGGCCGGCGCCCAACCGCTTGGTGTCAGCGTGGAAGAGTCGGCCGCGATCGTGGCAGGCTGGAGCGTGAGAAAGTCGATCATGGACAAGCCGGTCTTCAATGAGAAGGGTGAGCGTGTCGGTGTCATTCATGACATTATCGTGGCACCGGATCGGTCGGTATCGTTTGCAATCGTCGCCGCAAACCAGTTTCTGGGGGTGTCGCATCACGACGTGGCCATTCCGATTGAGCAGCTCGATTTCGTCAATGGCAAACTGGTGCTTGCCGGTGCGACGAAAGATGCGATCAAGGCGCTGCCCGAGTTTCAATACGCAAAGGTACGCGTGACACCTAAGGCGAGGTCCGACTACAGCGAGCATCACTGACTTATGTCTCGCATCGTCCACGATCGATGCATTTGACGCGCGGCACATTCGGTCCATGGGCAGTGCGCGGATTAGTGCGCGGCCGCGTGACTATTCGTCGTGCCGCATGACCGCCGCCTGCTCTTCAGGCGACTTTCTTAACCAGCGCCGGTGCAACGCACGTTCAATGCTGCCGCCCACCGAGAGCAGCAGCAGGAGCAGGGCGGTGGCAATACCCGCAATCTGCCATGCGCCGATGCCGCACACAATGCCGAGCGCGGCGGTGACCCAGATCGAAGCCGCCGTCGTCAAGCCGCTGATCCTGCCGGTGGCGCGGTTTTGCAGGATCACCCCGGCGCCGAGAAAACCGATGCCCGTAATGACGCCCTGAATCGCACGGCCGGCGTCACTGCTGTCGCTGAAACCGTGCAGTTCGAAGGACATGCCGGCCATCGTGACGAGACAGGAACCAAGCGCAACGAGGCCCAGCGTCTTGACACCGGTTGGCTTGCCGTGCAGGTTTCGATCGAGCCCGACGATACAACCCACCAGCACTGCCGCGACCATGCGCAAGATCGCCTCAAGCAATTGCACGTGTGAAATCATCGACATTCCCGCTAAGGTTTCCAGGTAACGTCGCGCTCGGCGAGCACCTGGCTGCTCACTACAGTCTAGCGTCGAGGGGAGCAAACTGCTTGAGCGTCAAACGCGGCTCAGGCGACCCGTCAGCCCGGAAACCGCAGTTATCCTCTTGCGATCGCAGCGATCGGTCGCCGTTGCAGCGGCGCAGATGCGGTGATGCGGTGATGCGGTGATGCGCGCGCAGATGTAGCGCAGCAACTCGCGTCAGCGCTGGAGCTTCGGGAACTGCTCCGCGAAGCGTGCGACGTTGATACCGTGATGTGGCTTGATAGTAAGCCGATGCAGCAAAAAGTTTAATTGACCCGAAGTGGTGACTGCCTCTTCGAGCACGCTTTTCAGTATCAGTGCACTTCAACTACTTAACCGCGCTTGCAGCCCCGCCGGAGCGCGAAAAGCACATAGATCGCGGATTCCAATAGGGACTCGACATGGCTATTTCGCACGCTTTATGAGGTCAGATTCCTGCATGCCAGTCTCGCGCAAGCCAGATGGAACGCCGAGAGCCCTCGTCCAGGCTCGCAGACACCATGCGCAGCGCTCTCGCCGCCTGGCGCGTGGCAGATTCGTGTCATGGCCTCAGGCGACGCCGCGCTGTTAGATGCCAGTGCGTAAGGCAATATGATCGCGTGCGTTTACGCATGCGGCAGGTTGAAGCTTTCGCCAAGAGTACGACAAAGCTTGTGATGCAGCGCCATTCCAACGTGCCCAGCACACAGCCGCATAGCCTTGCACCGCAGAGACAATCACTGTGCGCTAACAGGCTCTAGGGCTCGTTCTTGATGCCGCGCAGTCCGGTCGCCAACGCACGTATTCCGTCATCCAGTTGTCAGCCATCAGCCATCAGGGGCATGACTGGATTGCCATCATGGGAATACAGCCCCCTCCGCTGCATGCGCAGTGGCATCGAGGCCACTCACGAAAGGCAAGTCGGGCGGCAATTCACGTGACAGCTCGGGTCGTGGATAAGCGTCTTCGGCAACACACGCAGGTCGCGTCCCATACCTTTCAGACCGTCCTCGGTCAGGCCATAGATCGGTGTCATCTCTGAGCCTGCATACCTGGTCGGGATCGCGATGATCGGCAGGCTCCATTCGAGCGCGACGCCTTACCCAGGCCAAGTCCGATCGATGTCCCCAGATCGCGGACGCGCGCGCGGTGCGCATGGCATGCTGCTTCGCGAACCTGACCGCTTTCGAACGCTCCGTAATACCCGGCGTAAGCGTTAGCTTGCAGAAAGCCTTCAGGAACGATGGGTTGCTTTGAATCCCGGCTATTAGCGTGTCGAGCGTCGCCCCAAGTTGCCCGGCAATATAGCTCAGCAGCAACTGCATCAACGAGGTCGGGATTGCTTCCGCCCATATTACGAATCCGCCTTAAGCAGCCTTGAATTCGACGTAAGCTTGGGTATGCGACGAGACAACGAGGAAACTTCTGCTCATCATGAAGCAAGAAACAAGATCGACCCCGGATCGCGGGTTACGCTGCCAAGCAATGAATGTCGCTCTCGCCGATGGCGGCCTGAATTCGGTGCAGGGACTTCGCCTCGTTATACCGACAGGTAGCACTGTTGCGCGGGCTGCGGGCTGCGACGACCTCGGGATGAGTCATGTCATCCTAATAAGTGCACCATTTGTCGCAGTTATTCCGGCGGTGGCGCAGTTGGCCACAGTCGCTGACAACGATCCCACGGGATGGGTTATCGCACTCAAACCGGGCGTACTTGGGCAAGTCTCGCAAGAAGCGTTTGACGCGGTCCCTAAATGGTCCAGGTCTTGGGATCCGTTCCTGCGCGAGGCCGCGGACACATTGGCTGCTCTGCATCATGCGGATCTCATCGACGCTGCTTGCGCCGACGCTTTTGCAGATGTCATCTCGGTGCACATCGCTCTCCGCTACGGGCACTGTGCTGGTGCGGCCGAGCCGGACATGCCTCTTACCCGTCCAATGCTGACTCGCATTCAAGCCTTCGTTCATGAGCACATAGCCGAAACCATTTTGGTCGAGCAACTCGCAGTGCTGGCGCACATGAGTTCATCAAGCTTTGCACGCGGTTTCAAAACGGCGACAGGTAACCCACCCCATCTGTACGTGACACTCGAACGGGTGAAATTTGCCAGGACGATGTTGTGCGAGGAGACCTTTCCCCTGGTTGACGTTGGCGCGCGCGCGGGGTTTCAGACTCAGCAGCATTTCACCGAAGTGTTTCATCGATACACCGGTGTGACGCCGCGCGCATTCCGACTTGCCCACCGGAACGTCGGTAGCTGATTCATTTGGCGAAATTGCGAGCAAAACAATGACCGCGGGACTTGCGCGCTCGCGATTGGACCAGAGCGACACGAGTATCTCGAAGTGGATACTGCGCCGGGGGTTGATCAGAACAATAATTCCGGCACCTTGACCCTGCCCCCGTTTGACGAATCCCGTGGCTGGGGGAATTATGGGTTCGCTTTGCTAAGCCGCGAACCAGTTCTTCTCAAATGGCATGGGACTGACCTAGTCGAGTGTCGAATGTAACGGCGCGCATTGTAAAAGCCCAGAGCTGAGGGCGTGGCGGGCCGCATCGGACCCGATGGAACGATGCACCGGGTGACCGCAGGATCGTGACATATCTGGGCAGAAACCGGAAAGAAGCGCGCGCGGGCCATGGCTAGACTGGCCCGAGAGCGGGATGCTGTCGATGTGATTTGACGCCGACGCTTCGAAGCGTCTATGGCAGCACTTTTCGGGCCGAGTCAAAAGCAAGGAGCAAATTTATGCCTGATACGGAAATCGCGCCGGGGGAAGCCGGGCAGCACGACGAGCAAATTCCACTACGCAAGCTGTTCGAACCCGTAAAGGTGGGACCGCACAACCTGCGTCATCGTGTCGTAATGGCGCCGCTGACGCGTTCGCGCGCGAGCCGACCAGGCAACATACCGTCGCAGCTGAACGCCTGCTATTACGCGCAGCGCGCAGCGGCCGCGCTCATCATCAGCGAGGCGACGCAGGTGTCGATGCAAGGGCAGGGCTATGCATGGACGCCTGGCATTCATACTCGCGAGCAGGTCGAAGGCTGGCGGCTCGTGGCGGACGCCGTGCACGCGGCGGGCGGGTTGATGTTCATGCAGCTCTGGCACGTCGGGCGCATATCGCACCCCTCGTTGCAGCCCGATGAAATGCTTCCCGTTGCGCCGTCTGCGGTCAGGCCGAAAGCGGAGGCGTTCATCGAGAACGAGCGCGGCGAAGGTGTCGTCGCGCCCTGCGTCACGCCTCGCGCGCTGCAGGTCGAGGAGATGCCGTATCTCGTGCGCCAATACTTCAGGGGTGCGCGCAACGCAAAGGCTGCCGGTATGGACGGCGTCGAAGTGCACGGAGCGAACGGGTATCTGCTCGACCAGTTTCTGCTGTCCGGCACGAACCGCCGCACGGACGAATACGGCGGGTCGAGCGAGCGCCGGGCCAAGCTGCTGTTTGAGGTGATCGAAACGGTTTGCGAAGTGTGGGGGCCGGAAAAGGTCGGCGTACGGCTCTCTCCTCTCGGCACCTTCAACGACATGCATGACGACGATCCCGAGGCGACCTTTTCTTACGTCATCGAAAAGCTCAATCGATACGGGCTGGCTTATTTGCACATCGTCAATCCCGCGCTGGCGGCGACCGGTGAGGATGTCGCTTTCACGGAGCGCGCGAAACGCATGAGCGAGATGATACGCCGCTCTTATCGTGGTGTGCTGATGGTCGCGGGCGGATTCGACGGCGGCAGTGCAGAAAGATGGCTCGAGGACGGCAACGCGGACCTGATCGCGTTCGGACGCTTGTTCATCGCCAATCCCGACCTGCCGGAACGCCTGCAGTCGCACGCTCCGCTCAATTCGCCGGATCCGTCCACGTTCTACGGAGGCGGCGAGCGCGGGTATACCGACTATCCGTCGCTCGCGCAGGAGCGCGGGGAGGCCCCGCGGTCCGTCATCGATGGGCGTTGGAGATAGACTGTCGTTGACCGGCGAGCTCGCTGGCGTCACGCGACGATTTGCGATGGCCGCCGAGCCGGCGACCGATCACGCTGAGAGGCGCACCATGGCTGTCACTACCTGGGTTGTCGTTGCCGACGGCAGCCGTGCTCGAGTCTTCGAGACACCGGGACTTAAGCTGGACTTGCGGGAAATCGAAGACCTTGTCAATGTCGTCCCTAGTGGACCGGCGCTGAGCGAGAAGGACCGCGAAAAATTCGCAAAGACCGTCGCCGACTATGTCGAACAGGGACGGCTTCATCACCGGTATCAGCGATTACGATTTGCCGTGGAGCCGAAGTTTCTCGGGATGCTGCGCAAGCGTCTGAGCGAGGAAACGCGTCAGATGATTTTCGAAGAGATCAACGAAGATCTCTCGGCCCTCGATGCGCGCGAAATTCAAGCGCACCTGCGAAGGCATTGACGGCGACCTGCCCGGTCGTGGACGAGAGCGTGCAAAGTTGGGGAGGCTCCCAAGGAGGGCCTCTTGTGCTTCCGGCAGCGGCATCGGTTTCGTCTGGAGTAGGCTGATCGGTCTCGCAACGGTGGGAGCAAGCCATGCGGTTGATCATCGAAGCAAGGTCGGCCGACGGAGACAATGATACGGTTGAGGAAGGTGACGGAGTTCTGGCTGTCATTGAGCGCCCTGACTGCTGTCTTGCCGACCTGGGCCTGCCTCTCGCGCAAGGGCGGTTGCTGCTGGCAAAGGTGCAGGCCGAGCTCATTTCGAAACAGGTGCAGTCGTGGCTCTCAGGCCAGACCCATTGTCGGAGCTGCGGTGCGGCCTTCAACCGCGAAGGACAGTCGCTCGACGGTGCTGCGCACCGTCTACGGCAAAGTGACGGCGACGAGTCCGAGGGCTGTGGTCGTGTGCTTGCCAGCGGACTGCGCGGACACCGTTGCATAACATTGTTGCTCGCCCGGTCTATCGGTCGGCCTTCTGGCCCACGCCGTCGGTGGCAAGCGCTACGCAAACCGCCAGAAACAAAATTCCACAAAACCCCCGAACAGCTTTGTGCAAGCAAACGGGTTTTTTTGCAGCTAATTATGTAGGATTCCGATGTATTTAACATAATTATATTGATCAATTTTTGACATGACATCGTCAACACGACTAGCGGCTTTGTGCCTTCGCGGTCGAGTCTGCTGCAGACGGCAAAGGCTGGCGACCAGGAGGCCGCCTTTCCGCAATGGCCGCTTCCGAGCAAACGACCTGGCGTCACCGACGCCCCCGCTGCTACGAAGTTGGTAAATTCGACGGAGCCTGTGATAGATCACGGGTTCCGTTCATCCTGCTTGCTACGGCTGTTCTTCCCGGCCATAGCGCCAAACTGGCTACCCGACCTGAAGCAGGTTCATTATCTGATTAGCAAAAACGCCTATTTCACCAGCATTCCAATAAGCCAGTAGGCCTGGCTGAGCGTGATGATGCCTCGGTCGAGCGATCCGGTTCGAGAAATCGGTCAGCGGGCTACTGCCGGCCGCCTCGGATTGAGATGCTGCGTCGGCGGCACCGGCGAATGCGAATGTCGCGTCCGCCAGCGACGACATCAGAAGCTCCAGAAGAGGAAGTGTCGATGCCGTCGCGCATGGACCGTGCGGGGTGGCCAGGTCTCGGGTCCGAACCGCGCATCCGGATCAATGACCCTCGCGCGCAGCGCCATGTCGTAGAACGCGCCCACCGTCGGTAAGGCGCTGTGCGCACCCTCGCCCCAATAGTCGTCGCCAAGTGTCACACGCCCATCGTCGAAACCCACCCACGCGCCCGCGACCAGTTGCGGATGCATCAGGATGAACCAGCTATCCGTGTTGTCCTGAGTCGTGCCCGTCTTGCCCCCACCCGAAACGGCATCAGCGTGCCAAGGTGGAGTTACGTGTCAACCACTTCACAGACGGGAGCGCCCATCCCATTGCTTCGAGCGGGTCCTTCGACTTGAGTCGATGGACCCAAGGGTCATGCCATTGCGCGATCAAAGCAGATAGGCGGTTCATCTGCTTGAATACCTGCGGGCGACGCCGGCTTCGGGAACGCATTGGGCCTGCTAGCGGCGCATCCAGCTACCGTGACCAACTTCGCCTTGCTATCGCTAATCTCAGTTCCCCGATCCGTTTCTCAATTCTCAGGATGTCGTCTTCGGGCAGAACTTCTCCAACCCATAACCTATAGTCCAATAGTTCGCGAAGACGTACTTCGGTTGGACTATCGTCTCGATCAATAAACATCGCATCATGAGGCGTTATAGCTCGCACAACAAAAACTGGCCGGCTACTACGCATCGGCCGGAATGTTTGTGAATGAACCCCTTTCGTCATGCTTAAAGGGTGAAATTCACCGATCATCAATCCTGCCTTCATAAAAACGGGCTTCGACATCGAATGTGCCTCGTCTATATATTTCGAATATAGCTCTTCTTTCAGGCCATTCAAGAATATGCATATCGAAAAGAGCCGCGATTTTCCGGGCGTGCCGGAAGACAGCCGATGATAAAGAGCAGGCAGCCTGTTCAATACCGGGAGGAAAATTTCGAATGGTAGTTCTTTTACATCCCAGGCACAGAAAACCAATGATCCTTCGTCATGAACTGGCTTGGCAAAAGGGCAGACCGCGCCACGACGGCCCAGTTCAGCATGAGGCCTCATGATAAAGCCCGCAAGCCAGTCGAGGCCCGATTCAAATACCCTCCGGGTGAATTCGTCGGGCACGGATTCGATGTCTGTCGACAAGCATGCCGACCGCTCTATTTTCTTGATTTCCAAATCAAACATCGAAAGGAGAGGTCCGCATTCTTCAATATCAGTCGCCATGATCTAAGCCGTCGATTCGTTGAAAAGAAGCAATGCACGATGTGCACGCGGCGTGTGTCAAGACGCTTGTCGCCTCAGTCACGCAGCCAAGGGCTGTTTGTTTGCATTTTGCGACGCCGCTGACGACGGAATCGCGCTCCGGATTGAGCGTGACGACGGCAATGGGCGTCCAGTCTTGCGTGTCGCCCGGCGCGTGTCACTTATTGCTGCGCGTCTTCGATGCAGGGGCGGAACTGTGCCGTCATCGGACAGCTTTGCGCGGGCCGGTCTGAATCCACATCCGCCGCAGCGAACTCATGTGTAAAACTGTAGCGTCCAGGACGTCGGCACACTCGGTATCGAAAGTCCTCTCGAGCAAAAATTCCTCGAAATGCGCCATCACAATTTCACGCGCTGTGCGCGAGAACAACGAGTGATCCACTTTCTCCAGTATCTTTGCCGTAACGTTCGTCAGCTTTTCAAGTTCGCTACCGTTCGGTCGAAAACGGATCGCCAGTTCATCGAGCCCCGCATCGAGCGAGCCGTACACCAGCGACGTTCGCACGCCCTTGCGCTCGAGGTCCATCAAGAGTTGGCGGATAGCACCCGTCGACGTGTTGACGCCCAACCTGCCTTCGAACGGACTGCCGGCGAGCGAAGTCAAGCGCATGTACCAGCGGCGTCCCAGCTCCACGGCGATCGCTCGCCCATTCGCCCGGCCGCTCAGCAGCCGGAGCCACTTATGGGGGTTGCGGATCGAACGCCAGTACACCTGACTGGATTCGATATGGTGAGCGCCCGGCTTCGTTTGCGGGCCGCCCCAAAAGAAAAACGGCAAGTTGACCGACATGCAGCCCACCACGCGAGGATGCGCTAACGCCGTATGAATGCTGACGTATGCGCCCGTGCAGACGCCGAACGTGACAACCCCCGGGTGTCCGGCCGCAATCAGCCATTCCACTCCCGCCGTCGCGTCTGTGACCGAATGACGCGCGTACACGGCTTCGAGCGTCGGCGAATCTTCGTGATGCAGACTATCGCCAAGGCCGCCAAGGTCCATGCGTAACGAGGCGATGCCTTGCCCCGCAAGCCGTCGCGCCATCAGTACGGCAATCCGTCCGTCGCCGACGCGATGAGCGCCGGCCGTGTTGACGAGCAGCACAGCGGGGGTCCGCTCTTGCGCGCAGCGCGGCTGGCAGAGCACGCCGACATAGCGCCCGCCGCCGAACACGACAGGCGTCTCGTGACCTGCCGCAAAATCGATCCGCGCATCGGCGGCCGGTGGAAGTATCTCCACCGCAGGCGTCGCCGGCGTGCCGGACTGAAGGCCGAGCCACTCGAGCACGCTGTCGAAGGCCCGTTGCGGCGGCACGCTAAACCGTGGGTCGACCAGGAACTTGTCGTACTCGGGAACGATCTGCACGTCTGCGCTCGCACCATGACCACGATACCGCTCTATCAACTGGCGCATGGGAGCGCTGTCGCAGGCATCATGCACCAGCACACGGCGCGCGGCGGGCCGCTCGCGCTGTACGAGGTCAACGGCAGCGAGTTGCTCGAGCGTGTCGGCATACAGCTGGAATCCGAATGCGCCCACGGCTCGCCCGTCGTCATCCGCTTGCACCGCTGCGCGGCCGCTTGGGGTCTTGAGCCAGCTCTGATGCTGCATGTTCAGCTCCCGGATATAACGCTTGCCAGCTATGACGGGCGCCATCAAAATCAGGCTATCGATGTCGCCCAGTTCTTCGGCCGCCATGACTGCCAACGTTGCTCCCAGACGTAAGCCACACAGGATCACGCGCGTCACACCGGTAGCCGTCCGCAGATACTGTGTCGCAGCCTTGATGCTGTCGATCCATGCGCGAAAGCGCTGCGGATCTTCTTCGTTGCCCTCCGAATCGCCCGCTCCCGGATAGTCGAAGCGCAGAACGGGGATACCGCCAGCCACCGTCAACCCTTCTGCAAAGTCGCGCCAGCCGCGGTGCACGCATAGGGCGTCGTAGCCGAACGGGCTGCACAGCACCATGCCCGTCGTGGCCCCGTCGCCCGTCGGCAGGTGCAGCGACCCGTAACAGCCACCAAAGGTGACTGGCCTCATTGCAGCCTTCGCTGTCATGGCTGTCGCCGCGCAGTCGCACACGGCCGGTGCGCCGCCCAGTCGTCCCTTACGAGCGGTGCGAGCGCGCCCGCGAGCGAATCGATACTTCGAAACAGGTCAAACGTAATCAACTCTCCCGGTATCTCTATGCCCAACGCGTCTTCAACGGCCAGCATCACACGAAACGTGCCGAGCGAGGACAGACCAGCGGCGTAAAGGTTGTCGATATCGCTCAAGGTTTCGACCGGCACCTCGAGGCATGCGGTTTCCGCAAGAATGCGGCGCAAAGCGACTTTCATTTGCTCCCCTATAACGCCTGCTTTTCAGGCATGCCATCAACGCACTCATGCGCGGCGATGGCTGGCTATTCGTTGCTTGGATCTGGCACAAACCTCAGGCGGCAACCATGCCGTGTGCGCACTGTCCTGCGAGCGCCATTCTGTCGATTTTGCCGTTTACGTTAAGCGGAAACGCGTCGAGGACAACGATCCGTTGCGGCACCGCATGGACGGGCAAGCGCTGCCGGCACGCCCGCAGAACCAGCGCGGTCTCGACCCGGGCGTTCGTCACGAAGGCGACGAGGCCGATGGCTTGCCCGGCTTCATCGAGCGGCCATGGGATCACCGCGCACAGCGCAGCTTGGCTGCACGCTTGCACGACATGTTCGACCTCTTCCAGCTCGATCCGGTTGCCGCGAATCTTGACCTGCGTATCGAGACGTCCCTGAAACACGATTCCGTGTTGCGTGGTGGCGCGCGCGGCGTCGCGGGTTCGATACCAGCGTCGCTCGCGCCGGCCGTGATAGGTCTTCGCGATGAACCTGCTATTGCCGGCTTCGTCAGGCGACAGATAGCCGCCGGCTAGCTGCGGACCTGCGATCAGCAACTCGCCCGTCTGCTCCGCGGCGACAGGTTCGAGTTCGGCATCGACAATCATCAGCTCCACGCTCGGGAGCGCCCAGCCGAGCGGCATGACGCTGTGCTGCGGATCCTCGAGGAATCCGGCGCTGACCTCGAAGCATGTGCAGGCGATGGTCGCTTCGGTCGGCCCGTACATATGCAAGATCCGGCTGTTCGGCGCGGCGCGCGCCCACGCTAACGCCAGCGAGCGAGATAGTGGCTCGCCGCCGAACATCGAGACTCGAAGACTCGGGAATGCACCCGGCGTCAGCTTGCGCATCTGCTGCATGAAGCCGGCCACGGAAGGCACGCTATTCCAGTGTGTAATCTCGTGACGCTTGACGAAGTCTGAGTTATAGACAGGATCGACGGTGTCAGGCACGTACAGGCAGCCGCCGTTCGCCCAGCAGACGGACATGTCGTGCACAGACGGATCAAAGCCTAGTTCGCAGAACTGGATATAGCGTGCATCGCGCACGTTGTCGTCCAGTTGCAACTGGACTTTCACATAAGCATCGGCGTTCGCATGCGTGATCGGTACGCCCTTCGGCCCCCCCGTCGAGCCGGAGGTAAAAAGTATGTAAGCGACGTCGCGCATGGAGCCCTGGCGTTGCACATACGGCGCAGCGGGCAGCGGCGGCAGATGGGTGACAACGGAGGGCAGATGGGGATCATCCACATCTTCGTCGAGCTGGAAGATCCGTGGGCGTTCGTCAAGCAGGGACAGCACTTCATCGAGCATCCCGGTGCAACGACGATCGACCAGCATCAACGGCGCGCCGGACTGCTCGATGATGGCCGCGATCCGCATCGCTGGCATCTTCGGGCTGAGCGGCACATAGGCCATACCGGTATCGAGAATTCCCAGCACGCCAACGTAGGCGGCCGCGCTGCGATGCCCAAACAGCAAACACCTGCGTGCGTCGCCGGTCCGTGCAACCGCTGACAGTCCCGCGGACACGCGACGTACCCTGGTTTCGATTTCACCGTAGCTGTAAAGACGCTCAGTGGCCCATAACGCCGGGCCGTGCGGCTGGCTCGCGGCAGAATCGAAGAAGAAGGTGTGCAACATCTGACGCCCTCGGTCGCTCTCGGGAAGACAGGCACCGCCACAATCACGGCACCAACGGTGTGTGCAGCATGCCACCCGGTCATCAGTCGACTAACCTCGCACGTAACTTTCGCTGCCGACAGCCGGGCTGGCCAATTGCTTGCAATGCAGCATAGGGGAAACCGGACCGCAGGGTCAAGACAGAGTCTTGTAACGGGATGTGAAGAAATGTGATACGGACTGCGAATTTAAATGCTAGAGCACCCCGAATGGCACTATAACTATTAGGCTTATGATAGAAATTCGCGCTCAGCTTGGCCTAACCCTGATTCCGACCGCGGCCGGGAGAATGACGATGAGGCTATTCGCTTTGTTTGCGGTCGCACTGCTCGCGACATTCCCGCACATTGCATTCGCCGAAGATTTCTGTGACATCGGAGGGGCGTCTCGATACATCCCGTTGCCAAGGGCCGTGAACATCAACGGGGTGTCCGAGATAGTGGAGGTTGCCCATGGTAGCGCCGGCCGGATTCAATCAATGAGCAGTTTTGTAAGAAAATTGCCGAATTTGTAAATCCACAAACGCGACCGGCGCTCGCTGATCCCAGTGGAGCACCGTGGCCTGTTGCGCATCCAAAATCCTCAGACTTAATGGTGCAAAAAATACCTTGGTCGCTGTTACAAACGAAGATTTTTCGTCTTGAGGCGAGGACCGAGGAACGATACCTTCAAGTCACTCGTGCGGTCTTCCCAGTCACGCGGGTGTGTTTTCAGCGGCGTCCCGATTCCAAGCCGGTGACGCCACTCTTTATGGCCCCGGGCTTCAAATTACAGCGTTTGCAAAGTGCGAGTCGTTGACAGTCGCCACCCCGACCACCGTTGATCACCCTCTTGATCTGTTCGTACTACGTATGATGTGAGGGTGCGTCGAGCGTGTAGTTCGATAGACACTTCTTTCTAAAGCAACGCAGGCCGTAGCCCTATGGATTGATGCAGCGGCGCGCCGACAGGAGCCCAATGCACGGTCAGGAACAGCCGTTGCAAAGAGGCGTTCATCCGCTGTCCATGGCATCGAGGAGGAGATATGCGCGACCATACCTGCCAACCATACCGAGAACTCGGAATACACGTGCGCGTCGACGAGAACACCGCGCTTTCCTTCAACGGTGTCGAGCCACGCTATACCGTCACCTGGTATGTGCATAAGGAAGCTCGCTTCCTTCCGGAAAGCGTGGTTGCAAGTTATGCAGAGTCGCTTGAATTTGCGTGTCCCGAGGAGGCTGTCGCCTACGGTCAGCGTCGTGCGCATACTTTCGTCGATTGCGCATTCGTCGTCTCGAGGAGGTGACGTCACCACGCGCAGGTCGGGCGTGTGGCCTCCCCAGATCGCGCCAGCGGCTTCTTGAGACTGGTCATGAATCAGGCCGACCTGCGGCCGACGCTAACGACTGCACCTAGGTGACCCGTCCAGGCGAGTGACGAGTGGCACCGTCATGAATTACGTGAATGCTAATGTTGAGGCTTCGGACTGGTGCCAGGCTTCATCGTGCTTACGCGATGGGCAGTTCAGCAGCGGCCCAGCGGCGGTCGCATGTGTATATCGATGCCACTGGGGAATGTCTCTATCCGACCGAGGCCGTGTGAAAAACCATGCTGAATGCGGCGTTCAAAAAATCGACCGCTCATATCGCACCGTATTGGCTTGGAAGCAACTCGGGAAGGGTAAACCGACACCCGAAAACCGAGTACTTTTGAGTTTTCGCACGGCCTCGGTCCTTCTCGGACGCCATGTCATGCGGCTGACGTGGTCGAGTATGGCCCGGCGAGCATTCTAAAAGCGGACCTATTGACAACCTCATTCATCCTAGCGCGCCTGGTAGCCAAGTGGTGGCCTTGCAAGCGGCAATGCTTGCTCCCGGCCCGTTGATCAACGCAAGAACCTTGCGCTGACGCTCGTTCGCGGGCAGTTGCAAGAGTCTTTGCTGACTCGGATGCAGGGACGCGCGTGTTTCGAACGGGACACCAGCCAATAGCTCTGCTGGCGCCAGTTCGTTCAGCGCGTCCTGCGCCGTAACCAGGAAAGCATGGACCTCAGTTCTCAACGCCCCCCGAAGGGCGAGAAGCACAGGCGGCAACAGTTCAGGCACCGGTCCAGCGAATTGCCACGCGGGAAATTCACGACCGTTACTCTGGCCTGACGGCACGACGCAATAGAACTTGTTCGCTTCGACATAGCGATACAGGCTCGCGAGCGACATGCGCACCTTGCGCTGCTCGATCACCTCCGAAGGCTTCAGGTTGACAACAGGCAACGAGGAGGAGCGGGCTTCAGATCCGTCGGCGTCACCGGACGCCAGAATCGTCGCGAAGCGCTCTTCCAGGACATGTCGCAGCAAGTCACGGATCGAACTGTCCGCGAGCTCCGGGACTTTCACCCGCAACGTCCCTTCGATATCAGAAGCAAACGACTCGGCGACATCCCGAACCAGCTGACGCGCATCGCCCGCGTAATTGCCGGTAAGCGCAGCACGGATCTTGAGAGCCGACGCTTCGTTTCGTTCTTTCGTCACCTGTGTCATGAAAGCCTCCTTCAGGCAATTTGCGGCGGGGCGCCGAGCGGGTTCAAGCGCTTCGCGAGGGCAGCGGAACTGCCTGTCTCGGCCGTCGGATTAACGAGGCGCCGCAGAAGGGATAACCGGACAACCCCGAGCCGTTGTGCCAGCCGACGGGCGTCGGTAACGAGCAAGTGCAACTGCTCGAGCCAATACTCGCGTGCAAGCCAGCGGCTTGAGAGGGCGATCTCGGTTTCGTTGAGATAGTCAGCCGCGTAGCGTAGTCGCGAGCCGAACAGCTTTTCGATAGCGCGCGCGACCGGCGACATCGCGCGGTTGTCGGCCTTTGATCTGAACAGCTTGAACCAGAACTCGTAGACATTCCCGAGTTGGCTCAACGCGGTCGCTTCAATCTCGGAGCCGAACTCGCCGTCGTAGTCCGGATCGACGCGGCCGAAGCATTCGTCAAACGTCACGCGCCCTTCGGGGGCATCCCGCAACGCATAGTCGCCAGGCTGCGGCCCGAAGGCGAATATAGCCTCGGTCGTGCGTGCGTTGCTCTTTGGTTTCTCAATGGGCGGGTTGAAGGTCATCACGGCGGCTGTTTCCCGAAAGCAGATGGACCGACTATAGGTGTTTTCTCATTTTTCGCAAGATTCTTTATTTTCGCACCACGTACTCGCTGCCGGCGCTGTTCGGTGCGCAAGTCCCGACTTCAGCGCCCGTCCATCGGCCAGGGATTTACGCACTAACTTGAAAATCCCCTGATACCTGTATATATATACAGTATGTTTGCATATACAGTTGCGGAGGATGGCATGGAACATCTGGTGCGTGTGCAGAATGAACGGGACCGCCGCACGCTCGCGTGGCTGCGCGGGCAAGTCGGCGACGCGGCGATCGTGGCAGCGGCGCAGCGCTGCGGCGGCCCGTTGAAACCTTACCTGTCGGCCGTGTGCCGGACGCTTGGCGTGACGGCGCCGCGGTTCAGCGGGGCGCGCCGGCCTGCGCCGAGTTCCACCGCCGAGCAATCACTGGCCACCATCCGGCAGATTCTGGCGTCACGAAGCGGCCGGCGGCCGTCGAAGCCCGTAGCAGTGCAGCGCGGCTGAGAAGTCCGGCGCGCGCCGGTGCAGTGACTCTAATGTATGCGTGGTCCGTCCTAGCGACACGACTACAAACGGGGCAAAGGCGGGGCTGGCGGCAGGACTGGCCGCCCGTCTTTGCTTCGCCATGACCGGGTCCGCGACGTGCGGGCCGTTTTTTTTTTGCGCCGGTCTAGCCCGTTCAACCCCACTTATCAGCGTTGCGCGATGAAAAGAGGGCGCCACCGGAATCGCGCCGACGAACATCGAGGCGCGGAAGTAGCGGAATGAGTGTCCGGCCGAATTTGGTAGCTAATTGGTAGCCTTTTGTTATCTATTAGCTACCTTATTGCACGAGGAAATTCCAGAGGCAAAACCCGTCGGCTGGACATGCAGTCGACGGTTTGCATAGATTTGTTCGTGTCCGATCCGGCCAGGAGACCCCTACACTTAGACGGGAAGTTTGGCTGCGCAAGCAATCGCCGATCGTCACGGTCTTGGGTACGGGGAAATGTTTCTGCAAGACGCGGAAACAGTTTTACGCAAACCAATAGCATGCTGGTTCAATTAGGAATACTACATTTTACATAGAAGAAATGATCAACTTTTGACGTGACTAGCCGCCCGAAATTGCACGAAAAGGACGATTACCCCAGGTGGGTACCGCCATATTTCGCACGAAAGGTACAATTACCCCAGCTCACGTAACGATAGTGAGGTTTTCGTCCTGGCCGAATCACTTCGCGAGCCGACGAGTGCAGCAGACGAAGAAACGACGCCACGGGAGTTGCCCGCAGCTTCCAGAGCTCGGCTCCAGCCGGCGCAAGCAATCAAGGCTGCGATGAGAAGAGGCAGGTCTCTCTTCTCAACGACCGGGTACGTGGCGTCTGCTGAAAGGGCGCGCCGTTTCGCGGGCAGCCCCTGCTGCCACGGAGTTCTGCTGAACTGTCGATTCAGGTCAGAGCGAAACGATCTGTCGCAATAGTTCCAGCGCTTTCATCTCATCCAGCCGCCCAGTCCGTGCTTTCCCTGCGAGCGTCTTGATCAGCGCTTCTGCTATTGGTTCAATGCCTATCAGATCGTCCAGGCTCGTCACGGGAGCAGAACGGCGCGGCTCCGCAATAACCTCTGTGACGGAGGCCGGCGCCGGCTGCTGGTGAGAGGCGGGCGGTGGGACATCGTTGTCAACAGTTTGCCGGATCGCCAGATCGGAGGCAGGCGGGAGTACTGGATCTAGTTGCTCCACGACTGCCTTCGTCACGGCGGCATCGCTGGCGTGATCCGCCTCGGACGGTTGGGCGTGTCGATCGCTCGCGGTTTTCGCCTTCTTACCCGCGGGCTTTCTTGCCACCGCCGCTTCCGGCCTTATCACAGCTGATAGCTCCCGTTGGTCAGATGCAGGTCGACCCGACTGTGGATCAAGCAGAGCCGACACCGAATCAGGAATGTCCGTGACTGAACGCGGAATGTCCAGCCAGCCAGTTGGCAACCCGAGGCGTTCAGTGAAGCGGCTGGCTTCGGCGTCGTCCATGCGCTTCTGCCCATACAGACGATTGTCCAGGTTGGAGGCGCTGATACTCATTACCGCGCTGAGTCGCACCTTCGATCCCTTACGGGAGGTGAGTACGTGCAGGTTGGCGCGACGAATGTTTTGCAGAGCCGCCAGGTCGTTCAACGGCAAGGATTGCTGGGCCCCCGACTTCACGGACGCTTTAGCTTTCGCTGATGCCGGTTTCGACGAAGTAACCGTGGCAGTCCTTGCCGCTGTGGACTTGCTCTTCGCGACGGCCTGTGGCGAGCCGCCATCGGTTCTCTTTGACATTTCTGGTTCCCTCGGCAAACGGTCGGTGGGGGTAGGGTGGCGGTTCGCTGGTATTGCCGGAGCCGGTTCCGATGCCTGCTCGTCCGCCGATTCCGGTTCAGCGTTAGCGCGAATAAAGTCAAGCGGCGCCTTCAAACGACTGATGGTCTCGGATGTGAGGGCAGGGTTGGGTTGATCGAAAAACCCATCGGGTAGCCCGAGCGTCGTTTCAATGTGGAAGGCCGTCTCGGGTGTGAATCTCTCGCCGTTTATTAATTCGGCCACGCGCGTCAGGTTGGAATCGAGTCCCAGTGCAATATTCTCTGCGCCCACCGCATCGACCAGCCATTTAAACGAACGCGTTTTGAAAATGGATGCCGTCTGGGTTGGATCCCGGGCAGGTGGCGTTTTTACGTATGGCTTGTTCTGTCGATGAGAAGTCGATGGTTGGCGCGATTGACGCGGGCCCTTGTCTCGAGGTCCCGGATATCGCCCATGTGGCTGACTCATAAAGTGGGGCTCTCCGCCGGTGAAATCACTTTCAATGCGGGGATTATAAGCGAGGGGGTGCTCACGCCGGGCTTGTCGTCAGCCAACGAGCCGTTCTGGTGACCCCAAACGCTGACGGCGTTGCTCCTTTCGGTTGTGGTGCCAATAGAGAAAGCGATCGAGAAGCCGCCAGTTTTCGCGTCAACTCAACAAACTGGAAGCTTGGCTATGCAGACGACAGGCGCGGTAGTCTCTGTGAGCCGCACGTCGGTCAGACCGAGTTGGCCTCAGCGAATGCGATGCATCAGTTCGATCCCGGAGATCGTAACGGTGGAGTCCCTGAAGCGTTTGAAGCCGAGCACGACGTCCACCCGCGATTTGACGTTGCGATGATTCCGGTCGATGCGGTTTTGCACACCGGCAAGCGGGTCTGTCTGAAGGGAGGAATTCGAACGCCAGCGTTCTGAGTGAGAGACCGTCGCGTTGTGCCCCAAGGGGCACCGTACACAGCCAGGTTCGCTGCTAGCCCATCTGCTCAGGCGGATCGAGACTAACGCGGACAGTCCGCTGCCCGAGATGGGTTAAGCCAACTTCAAAGATCGATACAGTTCAAGGCTGCGGTGGCGCAAAACCGTCGCCCCTTGTAAATCGTTCAATGAATCGAGTCCCGGGTGTTGAAGAGACTATGCGAGTCCATCCAGTCGTACGGTTCGTTGCTGTGCGCCCACGCCCAGTTCCTTGCTGTCTCACGTTTCTTGCCGACCGCCTGTGCGACCTCTACGGAGGGTGAACCTCCGTCATACTTGTCGTTCGTGCGCTCAGCGCGACCGATGTTTCTGGATTTCGATGAGTCGTAGTTCATTGCGGTTCCTGTTTGAGATTGCTGTCAACGCGCATCAATCCTGCTCCACCAGCTCATCGTGCATCGACACGGCAAGAAGCTCGGCGAATCGCTCAAGCGCTGCGACTGAGCCGTGCACTGTGCGGTACTCCTGACGCCCAATCTTCGCGTCAAGAACCACCGTCATTCCCGATTTCCGAGCCAGGTCAAGGATGTCCATCTGATGCTCCACATCGTTGAATCATGCGATTCTGTTAGCACTCTGATGCGCGTGAGCGGTTTGTCCACACAATCCATTCTATGCACTATGCGCTGGGCATCAACGCAGCCACGGTGAATTCACAGTTTTCAAAACGACAACAATAGAGACGGCGACCGGATACTGCGAGATCCCATCCGCATTCCGAATACGATGAAATACAAATCGTCGGAAGATTGACCGCGAGGTTAATCGGTTCTGTCGCAGTAGGCCGATCTGCTATGGTGGGCGGTCCCGAGACGAGCGATGTAACGAATGATCAAGACCTCGAACGCCACTGTGAGCAAGGCGCTCAAACGGCTGCATTACCCGCTGGACATAATGCTGACATGCGTACGTTGGTACGTCGCCTATCCGTTGAGTCTGCGTCACCTGGAAGAAATGATGTCCGAGCGGGCAGTGTCGGTCGATCATTCGACGGTGCACCGGTGGGCTATCAAGTAGGTGCCTGCGCTCGGTAAGGTATTCGGACCGCGCAAGCAAAAGGTCGGTCGAAGTTGGCGAATAGATGAGACCTACATCAAGGTCAAGGGCGAATGGAAGTACTTGTATCGGGCCGTCGATAAGGCTGGCGACACGGTTGACTTCCTGTTCCGCGCCAGGCGGGACAAGGCCGCGGCCCGGCGCAATTTCGAAAAGGCGATCTTTGGAAACGGCGTACCTGAGACGGTGACGATCGACAAGAGCGGGGTGAATCTCGCAGGGCTAAATTCGATCAATGCTGATCGCGAAGTGCCGATCAAAATTCGACAATCGAGTATCTGAACAACGTGGTCGAGCAGGACCATCGAGCGATCAAACGGATCGTACGGCCAATGCTAGGATTCAAGAGCTTTCGTTGCGCCCGCGTCATTTTAGGCGGTATCGAACTCATGCACATGATAGCGAAAGGACAGATGAAGAGTGACGGTCGACGGCATCGTTCAGTCGCCGAGCAGTTCTACGATCTTGCGAAATAAGCATTCCTCTCCGTTCCGTCCCGACTCTTCCTAATTTCCTTACTGCGACAGAACCGGAGTTCGTCGTGGAGCACGAATTTGACCCATTCGGACTCGCGAGACATGGCAATCTCCTCAAGAACATTTCGGAAATCCTGGGGCCGCGGCAAGGGCCTGGGAGAACGGTCAATCCCGCATATCACCGAGCGTGCGGGCTCACACGGTCCGACGTGTCAGTGAATTCGCGCGAGGGTACGAAGCAGGGCATCTCCGTCCTGCGTAACGCGAGGGAGCACGGCACCACCCGCAAGTTGCTCCATGTCGAGCAGTTGACGTTCGAGCAACGCGTCAAGTTCGTCCCGGTCGGCAATCTGTTCGACGCAGTCCTTGACGAGCATCAATGTCGCAAATTCATGGGGGCTGAGCATACCTGTCTCCTGAGAGTTCGAGTAGGCGCTGTACATGGAATGCGCCGGCTACCGGCTTGTGTGCCGTGCCCGCCAGGCTATAGCGCTCGCTTGCGGCCACGCATTACCAGCGGCGCATTTGGCTGCGATATGCAGCGGGGAGTTGATGGTAGAAGGAGGTTCAGGAGTACGGCAATTCGGGGTGTCCCGCATATTGGACATATTGGCCGTAGCGCACTTCCAAAGATGCGGCACCGATTAAGCGCTTGCTTCATCGTCGTGTCTCCCTTGTGAAGGGAACCGGTGAGCGAGCGCACGCTTGCCGGCCACGAAGGGTCGTTTGTGTTGCACGACCCAATGGCTGGTTCTTGGCGAACTGCGGCCCACAATTGACACTCAACATACTCTTACCTGTACGCGCAGGTTTGACCGTGCGTGTCAGCTCCTGAAAAATTCCAGACCCGTTTTTCGAAAAATTCACGCCGGGCAGATTTTCGGTTAAATTCCGAAAACGTCTACTCCAGAAGACGTCCATGCACATTCCAGTAACGAACTTCTTCGCATGAGCTCCCGCGCACCCACGGTTGATGTCTGCCGTCCGCTAAAGCACGGCATTGCCCACAGTCACTTCAGCGTGCGGGGGGAAGCGCCACAGCGGCGCTTGCTCGCCTGGCGGGATCGGGTCGGTCACCTTGTTGACGTGCTGCCCTCGCGATCTGACCTGGAGAGGCCGTTCCAAGCGTCGATTGACCGCTATCAGGTTGGCGAGCTTGTATTTACGGATTGCCGGTCGGACCTGATTGTGCTCGAGCGCTCACTGGCCCGGATCTCGACAGACCGGGTACGCGACTTCGTCTTTCATGTGTTTCTGGAGGGCGGAGTTGAGAACGTCGCCGTGCGCACTGCGCGGCGCGATCCCACACCCTCAGCCGCAAGCATCCTTGCACTGGATATGAACCAACCCGTTCGAATGCAACGCCAAGCATGCAGGGTGATCGCGTTTTTCGTGCCGGGCGAGTTTGTGCAGGAGGTCTTTCCTGATCCGGAGGCCATCCACGGCCGTGTGCTCCATGGTTCGACGCCGCTCGAGCGACTGATCATCGAACACGTTGCGGCGCTCAGTCGGACGATCGCATGCATGAGTGCCGGTGAGGCGGACGGCGCCATACGCGCGGCGGCCAGGCTCCTTGTCGCAGCGTTTGGACGACAGGCGCGCCTGAGCGGCGACACGCGCGCTGCAGCCCGGGCAACCATGTTCGGTCAGGTACGGCGCTATATTCAGGCGCACCTGACTGAAGATGAACTCTCCCCCGAAAGTGTGCTAAATGCGCTTCAACTTCCTCGCCCGACCATCTATCGCCTGTTTCAGCATGAAGGCGGCGTTGGCGCTTATATCCGCCACCTGAGGCTACGCCATGCGGCCGATGAACTGATCCGGTATCCGCACTTAGCGGTGATAGAGATTGCCTACGGACTCGGCTTCAAAAGTGCGTCTGATTTTACGCGCGCCTTCCGGCGAGCCTACGACATGGCGCCGCAGGATTTTCGGGCTCTAGCTGACAAGATAGTTCAGACCCAGTGATAGGCGTCAATGCGCACGCGGCGGTTCAGGTTTCGAGGCGCCGTTCCTTGAAAAGCGTCAGCGCACAGAAGCTCACCACACACGCCGGCGCCACATACCAGGCTGCAGACATGGGATCGCCGGTCCATCTGATCAATGCCGTCACGATGAATTGAGCAGTGCCGCCGAACAAGGCGACGTGCAGCGCATGCGAAACGGCCATGCCGCTGGCGCGCACCCGCGCAGGAAGCGCTTCGAGCACAAGCAGGGCGACCGCGCCGGCGCCGAACGCCACCATTGTGCTAATGAGCCCGACGCCGCACAGGATAGGCAGCGCGCTGGTCGCACGGGTAATCACCAGAAAGACCGGATAGACCAGAAGCGCCGTGCATCCAGAGGCAAGGAGGGCCAGTGGTTTGCGGCGAGGCAGACTGTCTATGAGACGGCCGGCCAGCGGCGGAATGACCACCAGCAGCAGCGCAGACAACGCGGAAGCCAGAAATCCGATGACGGCGGGCATGTGCATCACGCGAGTCGCATAGCTAGGCATGAAGTAGACGATCGCGTAGACCGGTATGGTTTGCCCCATCATCATCAGCATCGCCAGCAGGATCGTCGTCCCATGTTCGCGACACAGTTCGGCGAGCGGTGTGCCGGCATTTCTGGCGGTGTTGGTGGGAATCCGATCATCGCGAAGCCGATGGCGAACGTAGAGACCGACTGGCGCGATCAGCAGACCGATCAGGAATGGGATCCGCCAGCCCCACGAAGCAAGAGCGGCCGGTGACACCGTGCTGGTGAGTAGCACCCCCAGGCTTGCGCCCAGCAACGCGGCCGCGCCTTGGCTAGCGAGCTGCCAGCTGACCAGATAGCCGCGACGCGACACGGGCCCAGCCTCCAGCACGAAGGTCGCGGCAACTCCGATGTCGCCGCCGACGGCAAAGCCCTGCAACGATCGAGCGGCGATGACAACGAGCGGCGCAATCACGCCTATGCTGGCAAACGACGGGCACAGGCCGAGCGCGGCGGTTCCCAGAGCCATCATCCAGCTGGTCCTCGTCATCGCTGCGCGGCGTCCAACGCGGTCCGCGTAAGCGCCGATGATCATCGCGCCAACAGGTCGCATGAAAAAGCCGACGCCGAATGTACCGACGGCCCACAGCAATGAAGTCATCGGATCGTTCGCTGGGAAGAACCGGTCTCCGATCATCACCGCGAAGAATCCGAAAACGGTGAAATCGAACATTTCGAGGCCAGTCACAAGCGATGCTGCGACAACGGTTCTGAGAAGCTCGCGGGGATTTTCTTGATTGCCCGAAGGCTGGTCGCACGTCGCGAAGGGAGGCGTGAACATTCTTTTGTAAGGTCGTCAGTAATGGCGCATGAGTTTCACGTTGAAAACGCATTCTCGCTACGCGACGCGTTGCACGATACCACGTGCGCCCCTTCGCTGACTGGCGGCGCGCACGTGGCTCTCCCTCCGGGAGTCCGGTCCGGTGACATGGGACGGTCGCTGCCTCGCCAGATGAGGATATTCGATAACGTTTGCGTCTTGACAAAGCGAATGTCCACCGAGAGTGCAAAGCCCTAGTCCGCACTACACCGAAGTCGACGGACAAAGACTGGCAACCGGGGAAAGGCGCGGCAGATTCGCCAGACGGCCATTCGAAACGTCATTGGCGATTGACCGGTGCTGGCCTTGGAACGGACCGTTGTAAATCTCGTCCGATCAGCGGCTTCGGGTCGGCGAACAACCCTAAACGACTACCGCCGGATAGCCCCCGGGCGAACGCTGGCGCGTGAGGCCTGCCTTGTTACTCGTCGTTCGAGTGGGTGCCTCGGCTGATCACCTGCCGCGATCAGGTTGATTGAAACGATGCTGGCTCAGACAGAGTTAGCCCGTTGGTCTCCCGAAATGGCTCACCTTTTGGCGCCTCGATCAAAACAAACAGATGCAACTAACCGTCTTGCGTTTTCTGCGATACGAACACACCAAACCCCAGTCGTTGGGTCGCATAATTTTGTTCCCGTTCCTGGCCAGTCGAATTGCGGCTGGCAGACATGTCGGGAACAACTTTGCTTCAAGAGGCCTTGCAGAAAGTTGTTCCCCAGACCAACGCTTGAGGCGATTTTGTGACTTTTCCGGCAGGCCCCAAGCGCAGCGCCGAATTGAATACCGGTGAAAGCGCTCTCGTTTGACGGTACCCCGTGCGCTGACGGGGAGGCTGGGCTGGCGGTATCACAGGGCGTTTGTTTCACGTCTAGAGGCGAGGAACAAATTGCTGCAAGAAGGTGTGGTGGTGATCGATTCTCCGCTCAAGGCATACGCTGATCGCGATTCGGCCGAAGAACGGGCCCGGCCTACCCGGACGCTCACTGACAGGTTTTATGCGTGGCTGTCGACCTGGGGTGGGCCGGGGCAGATTGTGGTGGCCGAGAATGAAAAGATTCACGCCGCAACGGCCGACGTGCTGAAACCGGTTGAGTTCACGCGCCGCAACGATTCGGGGCGCGCGGGCTTCTATCTGAAGAGCGTTGTACCGATGCAGCCAGTGGATGATGTCCGATCCGACTAGCGACTCCAGAATGAAACTGCCGATATGATCGAACCACGGCTTCAACGTAGGGCGGAACTGCTGCGCGATATAACAAACCTGGGGCTCCTCGGCAGCCTTTGTGAGGACCACGGCGACGTGGTCGTTTTCGAGCGTACACCGCTACTGCTGTCAAAAAGGGAGCGCCCAGACGCGATCGCCGGTCGGGCTGTTTGGGTGGACGATCCCGCAGGATGGTTTGCTAAGGACTTGAGCGGTTGCGAGGCGCTGGCCCGATGGATGCCGGATTATGTGGCGCCTCATTTCTACCTCGCAACAACTCGCGAGCAGAGCTGGCGATGCGGCGAAGCCACAGCCGTGCATTGCATCGCGTGCACAGGGGACTATCTGCAGCGGCGTCTGGACTATGATGAGGACGACGGTGCAGTCCGAGGTGTCGAATGGGCAATATCCGAGTATGGCTCGTTCGTTGGAATGTTCATCGGCAACTTGACGCTTGTGAATGGCAGTGTTCGTAGACTCATCAGCGAGCGATGTCCGGGGTCGAGCTCCGCCTGGGCGAAAAACGCGCTCGCCAGTTTCAGAATCTCGTCGGCGCGGCGCAGTTCCTTGACCTCGCGCTCCAGTGCTTTAAGACGTTCGCGTTCCGACGTGCTCACACCCTCGCGCTCGCCGCTATCGACTTCATCTCGTTTGACCCACCCCAGCAATGTCTGGCTCGTGCAGCCGATCTTGGGGGCGATGGATTCGATCGCGGCCCACTGTGACGGATACTCGCCCCGATGCTCTTGCACCATGCGCACTGCACGCTCGCGGACTTCAGCAGAAAATTTGTTCGACTTGTTCATGGCTCCATTCTCTCAAGAGTTGGAGCCTCCGCCAAATCCGGGGCGGTTCACATAGGCAATGACGTTACCCTCATAGTTCTTTTTTCCTACAACCCGGGAGCCGCCATTGACGTTGTGCATGCTCGAAGGGCGGCCCAGGGTCGGGAGTGTGAGTTCGCCGATGTAGGAAGCTGCCGTTCGGCTGCTTGATGCCACCACCGTCAGCAATCGAACACATTGCTGACGTAGAACCCAGCTCGCCTCAATGTCGGCAATGGCCGATGAACCGTCAAAGCAGCGGGGACAATTGCAAACCAACACGATTGGCATTGAACGCAGAGGCGCGCTGGCTTTTTCATCCTAACCATCGGCGGCTACTTCGTTAGCGGAAAACTCCCCTCCACAAACGCGCGCGTCTGCGTGAGGTCCGTCTTCGCATACGCGGCCGTCGTCTGCACCGACGCGTGTCCCAGTAACTGCTGCGCGACTGGCAGCGGCACCGCGTGGTCGACCACCAGCGTGCGCGCGTAGCCGTGCCGGAGCCAGTGGGTGGACGCCGCGCGCAGCATCGCGAGCGTCACGCCGTCACCGGGCGCGACGTGGTCTTCCGCTGCACGGAAGACCGCCTTGACCTCGTCATACAGCCCGCTCGCGCCGAGCGCGTCGCGCTTCTCGCTGTGGATGGGCGGCAGCCGTTCGAAGGGACCCGGTTCGGGCGTCAGGCCACGGGCGAGCCGGTATGCGCGCAGTGGCGGCATACAGAGGGCAGGCAGCGGAATCGCCCGCAGCCTGTTCCCCTTGCCGCGCACGTGCAGGGTCCAGTGGCTGTCAGTGTCTGCGTCGGCGTCGACATCCAGCCGTGGCAGTCCCAGGGCTTCGGACCAGACCAGCTCCGCGAGCCGCACCCCGCCGTAGCGGTACAGCGACCAGATGGCGCAGCGACGTGTCCACACGGGCAATGTGAGGCCGGTCGGCGCAGGGCCCGCGACGACCGCATCGCACAGCGCGACCACGCTCGCCGGCATGATGCGGGTCGGTGTCCAGGCCGCGCGGGCGGCGCCGCCGCCGGACAGATCGGCGGCCGGATTCGCGGTCAGGTAGCCGGTTTTCAACCAGTAGCGGAACAGGCTCGAGACCACCGCGAGCGCGCGGGATGCCACTGCGGCGGACCGCTGGCGCGGCCCACCAGGTTGTCCACGACGCCCTGGCTGGCGGCTGCCGGGGGGCGTCTCTTCGCCGAGGGCAGGACCGTGTTCGGGCTGGAGTTCGAGGCCGCGGCGGTACGCGAGCAGGTCGTGGCGCGTGAGGTCCGACAGCGGCCCGAGCCGCTCGCGTTCGCACCAGGTGATCAGGCGTTTCAGGTCAGCGAGATACGCGCGCCGCGTGTGCGGCGAGCGGCCGGCGCGATCGCGCAGGAAGAGGATCACCGCCTGGGCATCGTCGGCGACGCCGAGGGTGTTCGTGACCATCGACGGATTGACGAAGCGGCCCGCCCGCGCGAGCCATCCGCCGGCGGCAGGGGTGGCACTGGACACATGGTCGACACGCGCGGCGACGGTGTGCGGCGGTTCGAGCGCCGCGAGCCAGACGGCAGTCGTGACAGTCGCGGCGGGCGGCACTGCGGCGCTCGCAGGCACCGGCGCGGTGCTGTCAGCGACCTCGTGGAAGCGGCGCCGGTGCTGGCGCAGCACCCGCTCCAGGATGGTCCCGGGTGGGGGCGCATCGTGCGCGGCGACTATCCGCAGGCGCCCGCGGTCCCAGTACTCGACGGCGGCGTCGTGTTCAAGCAGCAGCGCGAACACGGTGGGATGCTCGCGTTTCGCGTCGGCGAGCGACGGACAGCCGCGCTTGAGCCGCGACAGCGTCCAGCGGGTATGGACCGGGTGGCCAACCGCGTCGGCCACATACGCGAGCGCTGCATCGACGGTCTCGGGCAGCCGCTGCGGTGGCGACGCGGCAGTGTCGATCCAGCTGGCGGGGTTCATCGTGCCTTCCTCCGCACCGAGGCGCCAGCCGGGGAGGGCGTCGCCGCCGGGGTCCTGCGGTGCCGGACCGGTGCAGGCTTCGCCGGGCGGCGGGAAGTGGCGTGCACGGCTTCCAGCAGGGCGCGGTGCTCGGCGGCGACCGTGGCCAGTGCCGCGGCTTCGGCGGCGGCGTGCTGGTGGGCGTCGCGCTCGCTGGCGAGTTCGGTCAGCAACCGGTCACGTAACCCCTCGAGTGCGGCGGCCCGTTCCTGGGCCTGGGTGATCTGGCCGGACAGGCGCTCGCGTTCGCCCTGCAGCGCGTGCCGCTGGTGTTCCGTTTCCTGCAGCAGCTGACGCGACAGGCCTTCGTAACGGGCGTGAATCGCGTCAATCGCCGCCGCGTGTTCGGCGTTCGCCGTGCCGAGCGCGGCGTTCGCGGATGCCAGTGCGGCGCGCAGGGTCGATGTTGCCGTTTCGGCTTCAGTCATTTTTTCGGAGGCGGCGCGGAATTCCGCCCGCACGGTGGCGAGGGCCGTGTCGCGCGCCGAGAGCTGGTCGCGCAGGTCGGCCAGTTCGACCCGCAGCAGTTCGACCCGCAGGTCGGCGTCGCGCCGCGCCACCTCCGCCGCTTCGGTCGCCTGGGTCGCCTCGGTCTTCAGCCGTACGACCTCATCGAGCTGGACCGTGACCGCTGCCTGCCACAGCGCGCGCATCTGTTCGGCGATCGTATCGGGCAGCCCGGGAATCGCGACCTGCACGAGCCCGGCGCGTACCACCTCCGCTTCGATCGTGTTCAGCACGCGCGACAGCATCGCCGGGTCGCCGGCACCGAGCCGCGCGCGCAGTTTGCGGACCGACACCACCTTGCGGAAGCGCTCAGCGGTGGGCGGCGGGTGACCGGGGTTCATCTCCGCCTCGGCGAGCATCGCCAGCACGGTGGTGCGGATCTGGTCGGCGGAGACGGCAGCGGGGCGGGCCATGGATATACTCCAGCGGCGGCACGCCAGCGCACCCGGGGGAAAGCAGATGCAGGCGGGCGCAGGCTGGAAATTCCAGTCTAGATTACGCACAGTGCTAACGCCAGAGCACCGTTTTCCGGCCGGGAATGCAGGGGCTGGCCGCGATAAACCCGCTTATCGCGGCAAATCATGCGAGACCGGCGCCGGTCCCCCCGGACTCATCCGGCCGCGCCGTCGCCCGACCCGTCAGGTCCAGGATGCTCCGGACACCAGGCAGGGTGACACGTCAGGGTCAGTGGTTTGCGTGAAACTGATTCCTTAGCTGGCCAGCTAAAGAAGCGGTTTTAGCTAAACGAACCGGTTTTTCAGCAGGGCAATATTGCTGGACCGGACGAAGCAGCGGTTGCCAGCATCGGGCGGGCACGGCCAGGGGTTCCGGCCCGGTCGGAGGTCGCGCGTACGACCAACCGCCAGCCCAGCTGGACTGTCGCGCCGGGACGGCAGCCAGTCCGGCATCGGCGTCGGGCGCCGGTGTATGCATTGCCCGGTAGCGGCGCGGACAGGCCACGGCTACTTCTCGCTGACAATCGTCAGCAACCGGTCGCGCAACAGGGCCGTAGTCCGTTCTATCTCTTTGGGTGTGAGCCTGTCCATGTAAGCCACCGTCAGCAGGGTGAGCGGGTGTACGCCCAGCACTTCCGCGAGTTGTTCGATCTTTCCCAGTGTTGGCGACTTCAGGCCTCGCTCGACCGTGCTGATGTAGGTGCGGCTGGACACCAGCCCGAAATCTTCCTGCGTGACGTTAGCAATCTCCCGAAGCTGCTTCAATGCCTTGCCCAAAGTGGCGTCGGAGCGCATGCAAGTCCTCCCGATAAAGGACCTGATGAACTCATTGCGAACACTAAAGGGCTACAATCTATAGTGTTCATTTGCTATGATGCGCGGCTTCATTAGGAACTATGCACTGCGCGGTCGACAGGAAGCGCCGCATGGCCAGGGGCTGCCGGATTTGTTCTAAGAGTGGATAAGTGGTGCGACAGCGCCGCGATTCCCCTCCGATGGGTCTGCGGGCCGCGCATCAACGTTTGAAAATCTGCTTTGTGCGGGATGTATCGGACTGGCTGCCAGCTGCACGGTGGGCGGCCTGACCTACGTGGTCAAAACAAACGAATAAACAGTTTGAAGGAAAGAAACATCAATGTTGGTGACGGATGCTACGTGGGCAGAAACCCATCCGGTCAGGCGTGCCCTGGTCCAACCGCTTTGTGCATGGCGGTGTGTGAGCTGGACCGATGAACAAACGAATTTCTGGGTGATCGCCCCGCGGCGGCTGCCGGAGTCCGGGGATCTGCCCGACGGCTGGCTCCTGGGCGGCCCGGAGGCGCTGCTTGAATTCACGTCGCACCTGCGCGCCGAAGAACTGTCCGTGTATGTGTTCGACGGCAAGGTCAAGCTCCGTCAGGTGACGGGCCTGTGGAGAAAACGGGACGATCCCGACGGGATGCAGGGTTACTGGTACGGCGTAACGGGCGGCAAGCTGAAACCCTGCTACCGCAGCAAGCGGTTGATTACCCCGGGGCCGGAGTTCATGTGCGAACGGCAGTTTGCCAGCGCGCCGGCGGCCGGGCGGGACGCGCAGCGGGCCGGCCTGACCTGACCCGAGGCGAGCGGAGCGCGACGTGCGGATACAGATCGCCTCGGACCTGCACCTGGAAATCCTGCAGCAGAGTTTTCCAGGCTACAACCCGGTCACGCCGACCGATGCGGACGTGCTGGTGCTCGCCGGGGACATTGCGAGAGGCGTTGACGCCGTCGAACAGTTCGCGCGCTGGCCGGTGCCGGTCATCTACGTGCATGGCAATCACGAGGCGTATGGCGCCGAGTACGGCGCGCTGGCCGATAACATCCGGGCGCGTGCGGCTGGCACGGCGATCCATTACCTCGAGCGCGAGGCATGCATCGTGGAGAACGTGCGGTTTCTCGGGTGCTGCCTGTGGACCGACTATGCGCTCAACGGCACGCCCGACCAGACCATGGTGCTGGCCCGCCGCCTGATGCATGACCATCGTGTGATCCGCGCCAGTGAGGGCGAGCGGTTCCGGCCCGAGCACGCACTGGCCGAGCATCAGAAAGCGCTGGGCTGGCTGCAGGAACAGCTTGCGTTGCCCTTCGCGGGACGAACGGTCGTGGTGACCCATCACGGTGTGGCGCCGGCCTCGGTGCACCCGCGCTATATCGGCGATCTGCTCAATGCAGCGTTCGTGAGTGACCTGCGGCCGCTGCTTGGACTGGCCGATGCGTGGATACACGGTCACGTGCATGATTCGTGCGATTACCGTGTCGGCCAGACGCGCGTGATTGCCAATCCGCGCGGCTATGCACTGAACCGTCTGATGGCGGGCGCGCCGGCCGACCTGAAATGGGAAAACCCGGCGTTTGATCCAGAACTGGTGGTCGAGCTCTGAAGGCAATGCAGTCGGGCGTTGAGGTGTTGAACCGGCAACGGACCTTACCCGAAGGCCGCATCGGAACGCAGGGCGCCGGCCAGGTCGTCACGTGCGACGGCGGGCCCGACCGCCCGCCAGTGGGGTATGTCCGTCGCAGCTAGCCGGGGAGGAAGAACGTGGCCCGGATCGAATCACTGGCTGCCGAGGTGTCAGGGCGGTACGCGGCGCTGGACGACGCGGGTCGTCGGGTACCCGATCATGCATCGCGATCTTGACGGGCTGCGTGGTGTGCAGGCTGTTGCTTCTAACGACTCCAGCAATGACTGATCCAAAAACGGACTTCGCCACGACAGTGGCGAAAAAAAATCCACCGGCCGGGCAGTCGGACCGGAAGGTGCTTCTGCTGGATTTCGACGGTGTCGTCCACCGGGGCGACGCCTATCGCACCAGGCACGGGATTGTCAGTAGCGACCCGTCCCGGATCCGGCTTTTCGAGTACGCCGAGGTACTTGCCGAGGCACTTGAACCTTATCCGGACGTTGAGATTGTCCTGTCCACGACCTGGGTGAAAGTACTCGGCTTCAATCGTGCGCGCGACGCGTTGCCGGTGAGAGCCCTGCGGGACAAGGTAGTCGGTGCGACGTATCACACACGATTTCACGATGCCCATCTCTGGTATGGAATTCCCAGAGGGCAACAGGTGCTTCGGTACGTGACCCGCCATCGCCTCGTAAAGTGGCTCGCGTTAGATGACAGGCGCGACGGCTTCGAAACAGCGAGGGATAACCTCGTGCTATGTGACCCCGACAAAGCGCTCGGTGACGCAGGCACTCGGGACGCTTTGAGGAAAGCGTTGCGAGAGATACATGAATCAGTTTAGGAAGTAGCTTCTGCTGTTGCATGGAAGCGATGGTGTCCTCGATCTGCACGATGTCCGCATGAATTTTCGCCTCAAACGGGGCACTGCGATCAACTTGCCGGGAAAGTCCCAGTCCGCTTTTACCGTATCGAGCAACGTTCGAAGTTCGCGCTGCATGGTCGGGTGGGGGATTATTCATCCGGCAGCGACAGTTGTAGGCGTCGGGTGCGTATTTTCCGGCGGAGGGGTCGAACGGATGCACGCGATACCAGATTGGCACAACTACATCCACCGCCGTGAATGGCTTTCTCGACGGGATGGCTCTCCCGCCCTAGCCATGCACCGGCCCCAAAACATGGTCCCGGGCGGCGCTGAGCACAGCCCGGGGATCACTGGCGAGCACCTCGCGTGGCCGCCGGCCATTAAGCATGCTGCTGGTCGACTCGAACCATGAGGCGATACGGAATGACCGGTAGCCTTCGAAAACCCTCAGTACCTCCGCAACTTCGGGAATGGGGTTTCCGAACTCATCGAAAACGTACTTCGGATACAGGCTCAGGCCTTTATGCTCGATATAGAACACCTTCCCTTCCTTCCTCCAGCGACTGGCCATCGCATGCTGGTTGGTTGCGTCGGGGTTCTGGCGTTTTCCGACCTCCTGGGCCGTAAGCCATTCGGTACCGGAGAGCACGGCCTCGATTGCCTTGCGCTCGAGCTCGGCCCTACCGGCTGAAAAACGGTGGACAGGCGTGGCGTCGACGAACTCGCGAAGTGCTTCCTGCTCCTGCGTGTTGATAATCGACCGCACACCTTGAGTCAGGATGAATCGCTGGCGTAGCGAGACGTCGGTACTGATCTCGCCGATCTGTTCGATGATGATAGAGGCGGCCGCGCGCGTGGCATCCAGTTTCGCCACGAGTCGCTCGAGGTTCTGGAGGTCGCTCGCCTGCCGTTCCACGAACGCGAGGGTCGACGGTTTTGCAGCCGGCTTGTCTTCCACCTGCTTACCCGCTGTCCCGGAGCGCTTTGCCATGATTTCAATAGAGAATTGCACGACATATGTCATATATCACAATTCTCATGCCTGCAACTGTATTTGGCGTCAGGATGGGCGGCAATGATTTCGTCCGGTCGTGTGGGAGATCGAAGTCGTCCCATTGCTGCGCAGTGCGCCAAAGCTGAAGGCGATCACCCTGCTGCGCAAATTGTAGGAGAACCATCCTGAGCACTTTCCCGACAGCATGCGATCGATCCTCAACGTTGCCAGATTGAACGGATCGCTTGGGGCAGACCATGTCAGGGTCAGTCGGTCAGGCCGGGGTTGCGCTGAGACATTCGCGTAATCACACGCGATCCGGAGCTGTCGGTAACAGTATTGTCGACGTATCCCGAGAATCCATAGTTCAGCAGGCTGCCAGTGCCGGTGATCCGGTCGTTCGCGGTCGGTGCGCGGGTTATCGCCGCATTGATGCGCCATCAAATTCATTCATGATAAATGGGAGCTGTCAGGATAGGGGAGCGGTAGCGGTGGGTGGTCCCAAAGGCGCGAACCCGCGGGTGGTGATCGTAGGAAACCCTCGGCCGAAATGAATGCAGCCGCTGCACGCACGGGACTGCAGAAATTGTGCAACGGAAGCGAATTGGGTGCGGTCTATTGATGCGGCCGACTGCAAATGAAGGCCCGGATAATCAGAGTCATACCCTTCATTTGATGACACTGGCCCTTATTTCGGGAGCGATGCGGCGCGGGACCGCCCCTGGAACGAGGCCGTGGCAAGCAATGGACGATCCAGGAACCATTCCGGATACGCATCGTAAATGTGGGGAAAGCAGGCAGGGGCAACAGAGGTGCGGACCGATGCGGCCCAGGACGCGCGGATGTCTGCGGAGTCTTCCGCGCAGAACCATCACTGTCGCCCTTTCGCTGAGGCGCCGAACTTTGCATGTGCAAAGTTCATCATACAGCCGGCAGGATTGGAAAGCGTGACCGGCTAAAGATTGCGGGTCTGCATCGGCTGGTTTATCCCGCGAGACCGGCACAGCGCCGTCGCGTGCCGATTGCGCGGCAGTACGCCGATCGGGTAGGGTGACGACATTCACAACCACAGCGAGGAAAAGGCAATGAACAAACAGGAACTGGTGGATGCAGTCGCCGCGGCGACCGGCGCAAGCAAGGCGCTAACAGGCGAGGCGATCGATGCGTTCATCGGCGCGGTTGCGAAAGCTGTCACCAAAGGAGATACCGTGCAACTGATCGGTTTCGGTTCGTTTTCGACGGGCGCACGCGCTGCGCGTGTCGGCCGCAATCCGGCGACTGGCGCCGAGATCCAGATCCCGGCTGCGAAGACGGTGAAATTCACGGCGGGCAAGGCGTTCAAGGATGCCGTGAACGGGCACTGACAGCGAGCTTCAATGCCGCCGGCAGCACACTGCCGGCGGCCTGACGTCGCGAGACCGTCGCCTCGCCGCCGGATGCCAACGCGCGCCTGGCAGTTGGATTGCTCCGGAAGGGCCTGGACTCGCTGCGGTCGAACCTGGTAGCATCAGGTCCAGCGATGCCGCAGACGTATTGCGGTCCTGCAACTGGCTGGATGCCTGCATCGATAGTGGTATGGAAAATAAACGATCGCGGAGTCGCCAGAAAGCGTTGTGTCCGCCGATCGGGGCGCTCCTGCGCTACCGGGCGCGCATTGTGCGCGTCGTCGCCGAAGCGCGCGGACAACGGGCGATGATCGAATCGCTCGACACCACCGGCCGGACCTTTGTCAGTACCGTGAAGTGGGACAGCCTGCGCGAGCTCGGTGCCCAGCTGTTCCAGTCCGGCACCTTCTCCGGTCGGTCGCGCTGCCAACCTCAGGCCGGTTGCGACAACCTGAACTTCCAGCTTCATTCCACGACCGGTGGCCACCCTGACGCAAGTAACGCGGCACGCCGGTGTGGATGCGGATTTAAGAGGGTAGCCCCATGTCCTCCCGGACACAGGGCCCCCGAAGAACGGAGCGTGCGACTTTCACCGCACTCCGCTCG
>NZ_JBNPVS010000063.1:0-60064 GCF_050434225.1 Paraburkholderia sp. GAS32
GCTTCCATCCCTTGGGTTCCGTTGTTCAGACATCCAAGGTTAACAGCTTGCCGAGAAAGTAAACAGCCCCCTCAGGGGTTTTTGAACTGGCCTCTTAGTAAGCGGCATCAAGCACTCCTTTTTCCTCAGTTAGATGGCTGGCCCACCTGGCAAATGAACCATCACAATTGCATTCACAATTGACATTTAACCACATCGTCGTGAGGTGTCAAGCATCATTTCATCCCCAGATATCTGCAGGCGTCTGTAGATTCCGACCTCATAGCAGTGACGCAAGGACTCCTTGCCCATCCATTGCTTCAACCGCGTCCCGTTGATATGGATTCCGATTGCCATCGTCATACGAATATCCATTCACCATATCTTTGACGGCAACAGCGAAGGCGCGCGACCTCGACTATGCCGCCCGCAACCTGAGACGAGGCGCTCGACGGCTTCCCCTAGATGCATTCGGTTTTGTGGCCGACCAGATAGGCTTCTACACGCCACGAAAAGAGGTAGCGGCACCTAGCCTAGACCAACGACGCCCTCAAAGACGATGTCGATACTTCTATAACGTCAATGGCATTCACAATTGTTTTGTGCCAGAATGGCAGAACGTAAAGCGCAGGAGAGGAGAGCAGTTCGCTGGCATCTCATGACGGCAAGACTTTCATAATCGGCGGTCGCTCACTACCGCTGAGGAGAAGATCTTCCTCGAGCGCCGCGTCGACGCGGTGGGGCTGACGGAGCTTCCGAAGGTTGCGGGCTTCACCCAAGGTGCCGTCTACATCCGTTTCGCGTCGAAAGATGCGTTGGTGCTGGCGACGGCGAATAAAGTGAGCAATACCTGCCTCCCGATCATCGGAGCGACATTGATTCTCGCTGCCCCGGTTAAACCTGCTCCAGAGACGTAATGCGATTGGGTGCAGCGACAACCGAACCCCTCGCTGACCGGGTTGAGCCAGATATTGTTTGTTGCTTGATCTGGCCGACTATCGAAGGAGAATGACGTGGCAAAGACGGTCGGGCAGAAGAATCACCTTTCGTGTTGGAAGCGTCAGCAACGCTGTTCAACGAGAACCACGAGACGATAGCCAATCTCTCTAGATAGCCAATCTCTCTAAATGGAGCTGCAACAATGAATGCTGCGATTGACAAGCCGATTGCCCCGAAAGCGGAACGTAGCCTGCTCGTTCTGCTGACACTGGCGATCGGATTCGTGATGGCAATGATCGATGTAACCGCAGTCAACGTCGCCCTGCCCGACATCTCTCTCAATCTTTCAGTCCCGCTAACTGGTTTGGTGTGGGTCGTCGATGGTTACACCCTAACCTTCGCAGCTCTGCTGCTGGCAGGAGGCGCTCTAGCCGACCGCTTCGGACCAAAAAGTGTCTATCAGACCGGGTTGACGGTTTTCTTGCTGAGTTCAGCCTTATGTGGAACCGCGCCGAGTGGCCATGTTCTTGTCGGCGCACGATTGCTGCAGGGCTTCGGTGCGGCGATGTTCATGCCGAGCTCGCTCAGCTTACTCACCCATGCCTTTGAAGATGAACGTACGCGCATAAAGATGTTTGGCATCTGGTCAGCTATGGTCGGTGCATCAACGGCTGTCGGACCGCTGATCGGTGGTGTACTGGTTCATCAATTCGGCTGGCGAAGCGTGTTTCTGATCAATTTACCGATTGGCGTGCTCGGGATCGCAATGACTCAATTCTTAATCCCTGCCACGCCCAAGCACGAACGCCCGCTTTCACTGATCAGCCACGGACTTGGCGTGCTCATCCTAGGGGCTTTGAGTTTCTTTCTGATCGAAGGGCCAAACTTTGGCTGGGTTTCTGTGCCGGTGATTTCCGCTGCAGTTGTCACGATTGTGACAACGATAGCGCTTGTGCAGCGGGAACGCAGGGGGGCCCATCCGCTGCTGCCGCGCGCACTGTTTGAGACCCATAGCTTTGCAGCAATCAATATCATTGGCTTCCTTTTCAACTTTGGCATGTTCGGATTGATCTTCCTGTTGAGCCTATATCTACAGCAGAAGCGTGGCGCAGACGCCCTGCAGGCCGGTCTGCAGCTCGTGCCGATGATGGTCGGAATTACGGTGGGAAATCTCTCCTCTGCGCGCTTTTCCGCTCGTTTGGGAATGCACAAGGTCATGCTCGCTTTCTCTGCTGCTGCTGCGCTAATAGCGCTGATAGTGACGGTTACTCAACTGTATATGCCGTACCCGCTGCTGTTGGTCTGCGTGACTATCATGTCTCTGCTTGTCGCTGTTGCTATACCCGCCATGACTACTTCGGCTATGCAGATTGCCGGACGAGCCTATTCGAGCAGCGCTGCGGCGGCTCTAAACGCAAACCGTCAAATTGGCGCTTTGGTGGGAGTGGCACTCATGGGGATCATTCTCCACACGGTGCACGACTGGAACGTTCGGTTATCACTCGCGTTCGCAATTTTCACAGTGGGTTTTGGTATGGTCAGTTTTCTGGTTTACCGCTTTGTCAACGTGTCCAAACCCAATTTGTCCAATGCGGCCTGATCGCATTTCTCTGATTTTGTATGGCGGGATCGCTTCTTGCCTCGCACTTTTCAACGCAATCGAGAAGCCCATGTCACACACTGAGAATCACTAATCCGGCATGTTCGCAGAAATTTTTCAGGAAGACGCGAAGTGACGACATCCTTGGACCCGGTAAATGTTGCCGTCCTAGACGACTATCACGGCGTGGCGACGACTTTTGCCGACTGGTCCAAGGTTAGCAATCGAGCCAACGTTACCGTATTCCGCGATCACCCGGTGGAAGAAGACGCAGTCGCTGAGCTGCTGGCGCCGTTTGATGTCGTGTGCATCATGCTCGAACGGACCTCATTGTCGGGATCATTGCTCGACCGCCTTCCAAAATTGAAGCTGATCGTGTCCACTGCGTCCAGGAATGCATCGCAAGACCAGGCCGCCGCTGCGGAACGCGACATCACCGTCGCGCACACGGGCTATACCTCTGCGCCGACCATTGAACTGACCTGGGCCCTCATCCTCGCAAGTGTCCATCATGTTTCGTCCGGAGCTGCGTCAGTGCGCGCCGGCGGTTGGCAGCACACCATTGGCGACGATCTGGTCGGGAAGACCTTGGGCATTCTAGGCTTGGGAAGGGTTGGGGCTGGCGTCGCAAAGGTCGGACTTGCATTTGGCATGGAGGTGATTGCCTGGAGCCAGAACCTGACATCAGAGGTGGCTGCGTCAGCCGGGGTTCGGCTGGTGTCGAAGGAGGAATTGTTGCGCACCGCGGACGTCATTTCGGTGCACATGGTGTTGAGCTCGCGTACGATTGGACTGATTGGCGCGAAGGAGTTTGCGCTGATGAAACCATCGGCTCGACTCATAAACACCTCGCGCGGCCCGCTCGTCGTCGAGGCAGCGCTATTGCATGCGCTGGCCAATAACCGGATCGCCGGGGCCGCGATCGACGTCTACGATATCGAGCCTCTGCCACTAGATCATCCCTTTCGCCATGCCGAAAACCTGCTCGCCACTCCTCATATTGGGTATGTCGCGCGCGGTCACTACGAGCGCTTTTATCAAGACTGTGTCACTAATATCAGCGTATGGCTCGACGGAAGATGAGCAGGGTTTCCTCTGGTTTCTCGCGTAGGAAATGTACTGCTCATTGAATGATCCCTTTCTTTGGGGCCGCGAATGCGATACTTACTCCGCCATAAAGAGGCGACCTGAGAGAGGTTGCTCGATTTAAGCAGCGCAATCTCGAAACTGCGCGTAGCGGAGGAAGTCGTCAACGCGAGCCAGATACAACTGGACCGTGCGATTGCCGTAATATCTCCGGAGCTGCGGTGCGGTAAGGCTGAGGAAACGCCGCGCGCGGAAGACGTAAGGGACCGCGTCCGTTTCCGCAAAGCACTGCCGGACCGTTGCATAAGAATTGAGCGTCACTTCCACAGCGTCACTCAGCACCAGACGAGGCGGAGATAAGATAACGATTCAACGAGCCTTATGGACGAACACCATGCCGGATGAAAATCGAACAGCGCTTGTGACGAATGCTGCCGGATACGCCGGACCACCCGCTGTGACCGCCTTGAGCAGTTCAGGGTTTAGAGTTGTTGTGCATGACAAAGCCTTCGACGACACCGTAGCAAGGGCAGCGTTCCTTCAAACGCATCCTGGTGCGGAGGTTATTCTTGCAGATAACCCGGCGACGCTTGTAGCCCAAACGTGGAAGTTGGCCGGGAGGCTGGATACGATCGTTTGCAACGATCATTACCCTGCGGTTCAGGCTTCCTCCGAAACAGTGTGTCTAGACGAATTTAGGCGGACGCTGGAATACCTTGTAATCTATCCGTTCGCGCTGCTGCAGGCAGCGATTCCATTGTTAAGATCACAAGGTGGCGGGAACATCGTGCTGGTTACATCATGCCGCACGCACGCACCTATCGCCGGCGGAAGCGTTCCTGACGCGGCAAGAGCTGCTGCCAATGCGCTGGTGAGGTCACTCGCGATAGAGCTCGCTCCTGACGCAATCTCCGTCAATGCTGTATCTCCCAACTTCCTGTACAGCGAGGCCTATTACCCGAAAGCAGTTTTTATCGACGATGCCAAAGGACGCGATTACGTATTGAAGTCCGTTCCAGCTGGGAGACTCGGTCGACCAGAGGAAATTGGCGACGTAATCCGTTTCCTAGCGTCAACAGACGCAAGGTTTCTTACTGGGGCACTCATTGACTTCAACGGTGGGTGGCCATCGTCGCCAATTCGCCCTATCTGAATTTCGACTGTCAGCACCCCGCCGCGCACGCTACCGGGCAAGACATTGATTCGATGCGATACCAGCAACGCGGGGACGTTATCGTGTAAGAGAGAACAATTCTTTCCGCAGTCGCATGGCCCTTGAACTGCCGTAGACCTTCTCAAGATCCAGCTGTGCGGGCGTCACGTATGCCTCACCCTGTTTTGTCCTCTCAAGTCCGGCATCAGTCAGTGCAAGTATGCGGCGTACACCGTTGTGTGCATGGCTGGACTGATCCACTAGGCCCTCTGATACTAAGGGTTTGATGGCACGCAGTAGCGATGTGCGTTCCATGACCAAAAATTTCCCTAGCCCAGCCATTGTCAACGGCCCATGTTCTCGCAGCAGGAGAAGTATGCCGAATTGACCAACGGTGACAGAAGCCCCCGCCAAGCGCTGATTGTAGAGTCTTGAAACGTAACGCGTTGCGCGACTTAGGGCGAAATAGTAATCCTGCTCCAATAGCCCCCCAACCATTCCATTGGCCACAGGCACCACCTTCCCCGACGCCACTTGGGAACTCTCTCCACGCCTAACAATTTTGCCGTTCATATGCGAATTGTTTAGAAAATCTCTTCAATGACGAATCTTCGACCGTTGATTCGTCCGGTCCACGTTTTCTATATTAAGCGTGATCTCGCGATACCTCTGACACGGAGAATCATATGTCTATCAAAATCTTCCCGCAATCCGAGTTCGGATGGGCACAAACGTGGTTTGCTCTGCCGGCCAGTTGCCTGTGATATGGACAGCCTCTAAAAGCTGTCCCATGCGTCAGCCTTGACGGTTTGCGCCACCCGAACGAGCTGTGGGCGAGTCGTCTCAGGGCTGGCGGGGGCGGCGCGCCAGAGTCGCCGTCGCGGGCGTCGGCACGACAGGGCGGCTGATCCCGGTGTTGCGTGAGGCGTTCAGCCTGAACATCGAAACAGACGCTTTCAGATCGGCCGCCTGCGACTCGAGCGAACTGGCGGCGGCCGCCGCCTGTTCGACCAGCGCAGCGTTCTGCTGCGTGACTTCGTCCATCTGCGTGACAGCCTGGTTGACCTGGCCGATGCCCTTGCTCTGCTCCTGCGATGCGGCAGTAATTTCATTCATAATGTCGGTCACTCGTCTGATTTCGTGAGTGATCTCGCGCATCTTCGTTCCGGCTTCCTGCACATGGCCGGCGCCTGCCCGAACCCGCTTCACGGAATCGTGAATCAGCTCCTTGATTTCTTTGGCTGCCGCCGAGGAGCGCTGCGCCAGCGAACGCACTTCGGAGGCCACCACCGCGAACCCCCGCCCCTGCTCGCCTGCCCGCGCCGCCTCGACGGCCGCATTCAGCGCGAGGATATTGGTCTGGAAGGCGATGCCCTCGATGAGGCCGACAATGTTGGCGATCCTGTCCGAACTGGCGTTGATGCCGTCCATGGTTTCCACCACGCGCGACACCACGGCGCCACCCTGTTCCGCCACCTGCGCGGCCTGTGCGGCGAGCTGGTTGGCCTGGCTGGCATTGTCGGCATTCTGGATCACGGTCGAGGTTAGTTGCTCCATGCTGGACGCCGTTTCCTCGAGCGACGCTGCCTGCTCTTCGGTGCGTTGCGACAGGTTCTGGTTACCGGCCGCAATCTGGTGAGTGGCGGTGGCAATCGAGTCGGCTGAAACCCTGATTGTGTTGATGGTCTGGGTGAGCTGCTCCTGCATGCGCTTCATCGAAAACAGCAGGCTCGAGCAGTCGTTCGGCGCCGTCTTCACCACGGCAGTCAGATCGTTACTGGCGATCTGGTTGGCGATTTCGGCGGCATAGGACGGCTCACCGCCTAGTGAGCGAAGGATGCCACGGTTAAGCAGCACCACGACAGCAGACAGTGCACCGGCCAGCACCAGCAGGATTCCGAGGCTCTGATACAGCGTCGAGTGGAATGCCGCATCGAGGTCGTCGACATAGAGCCCCGTCGTGAGAATCCAGTCCCACGGCTGGTAGCTCACGGCATAGACAATTTTCGGAGAAGCGTCGGTGGCCCCGGGCTTCGGACTGGCATATGCGGTAAAGCCCTTACCGTCGCGCTTGATGAGCATAACGATATTCCTGAAGACGTAGACGCCGCTCGGATCTTTGTAGTCGCTGACGTCCTTGCCAGTCCAATCGGGTCGAGCCCCGTGCATCAGGACCGTCGGATGAGAATTGACGATCTGGAAGTAACCGTCCGCGCCATACCGTATGTTCCGGATGCTATCCATAGCCCGCCGCTGGGCCTCCGCTATGGGCATGGCGCCGGTGGCTGCCTGGTTGCCAAAGGTCTTGACTATACTCAGGGCGATCTCCGACGCATGTTCCAGATCCGCCTTGCGCTCGTCCAGCCGCATTTCTCTCGTCTGGCAAGCGTTGTAGATCGATATTCCAGCGAGACACAACAGGCTCAGGATCAGGGGTAACCAGAGTTTCTGCGCAAAAGACAGCTTCATATGCTTACTGACCTTTCGGATTGACCGATGGCGAGGAGAATGGCGAAGCCCACTTCGCAGGCTGGGCTTCGGTACGTGGTGTCGAGGGTTATTCCACCGCCTTTACCATATCCTCGATCACCTTCTTCGCATCGCCGAACACCATCATCGTCTTGTCCATATAGAACAGATCGTTGTCGAGACCGGCGTAGCCCGCCGCCATCGAACGCTTGTTCACGATGACGGTACGCGCCTTGTACGCCTCGATGATCGGCATGCCCGCGATCGGCGACTTCGGATCGTTCTTCGCGGCCGGGTTCACCACGTCGTTCGCACCGAGCACCAGCACCACGTCGACCTGACCGAACTCGCCGTTGATGTCGTCCATTTCGTAGACCATGTCGTACGGCACTTCGGCTTCGGCGAGCAGCACGTTCATGTGACCCGGCATCCGTCCGGCCACCGGGTGAATCGCGTACTTCACCTCGATGCCCTTCTCCACCAGCTTGTCGGTGAGTTCCTTCAACGCATGCTGGGCGCGAGCCACGGCCAACCCGTAACCCGGCACGATCACCACGGTTTCAGCATTGCCGAGCATGAACGAAGCATCATCAGCAGAGCCGGATTTCACCGGACGCTGCTCCGCCGATCCACCTGCTGCCGCCGCACCCGCCTCGTTACCGAAGCCGCCGAGAATCACGTTGAAGAACGAGCGGTTCATCGCCCGGCACATGATGTACGACAGGATCGCACCGGACGAACCCACCAGCGAGCCCGCTATGATCAGCATCGGATTGTTCAGCGAGAAGCCGATGCCCGCCGCCGCCCAGCCCGAGTACGAGTTCAGCATCGACACGACCACCGGCATATCCGCGCCGCCAATCGGAATGATGATCAGCACGCCGAGCACGAACGCGATGATCGTCATGATGATGAACGGCAGCCACGATTGCGTGAGGAAGAAGATCACGCCGAAGCCGAGCATCCCGATCGCAAGGAACAGGTTGATCAGGTGCTGCCCTGCATAGACCACCGGTGCGCCCTGAAACAGCCGGAACTTGTACTTGCCCGACAGCTTGCCGAACGCGATCACCGAACCGGAGAACGTAATCGCGCCGACGAACGTGCCGATGAACAGTTCAACGCGATTGCCATACGGCAGGAAACCCGGCACCGGATTCTCCGGATCGACGAGCCCGAAGGCCGACGGCTCCGACACCACCGCATACGCGATACACACGGCCGCAAGACCGATCAGCGAGTGCATCGCCGCGACCAGTTCCGGCATCTTGGTCATCTCGACGCGCGCCGCGACGAACGCGCCGATCGCGCCGCCGATCACCAGCGCGACCAGCAGCAGGCCGAGCCCTAACCCGAGGTTCGAGCCGAGCGCATTCGCCTGTTTGACGATCAGCGCGATGGTGGTGAGGATCGCAATCGCCATCCCGACCATGCCGAAGGTGTTGCCGGTGCGCGCCGTCTTCGGATTCGACAGCCCCTTGAGCGCCTGGATGAAGCAGACCGACGCAACCAGATAAAGCAGCGTGACGACGTTCAGACTCATTACGCGTTCTCCTTGGCAGCTGCGGGGAGCTTCTTCGGCTCTTTCTTCCTGAACATCTCCAGCATTCGCCTTGTCACCAGGAATCCGCCGAACACGTTCACCGCCGCGAGCGCGACGGCCAGCGTGCCGAAGAACTTGCCGGTGTCGCCCACGGTAAGGCCTGCTGCAAGCATCGCGCCGACGATCACGATCGCCGAAATCGCGTTGGTCACGGCCATCAGCGGCGTGTGCAGCGCGGGGGTGACGTTCCAGACGACGTGGTAGCCGACGTAAATCGCCAGCACGAAGATGATCAGGTTGATGACGGTGTGGTTGATGACTTCCATCGCCGTTCTCCTCTAGGCCTTGCGCGTGACTTCGCCGTCGCGGGCCAGCAGCGTGGCCGCGACGATGTCGTCTGCGAGATCGATGTTCAGGGCGCCTTCCTTGGTGATGATCAGCTTGAGGAAGTCGAGCAGGTTGCGTGCGTAGAGCGATGACGCGTCGGCGGGCACCATCGAGGCCAGATTCGTATAGCCGACGATCTGCACGCCATGCTTCAGGACGACCTGGTCCGCTTCGGTGAGCGGGCAGTTGCCGCCGCGCCGGCCTTCGTATTCGGCGCCGCGGCCTGCCGCGAGGTCGACCAGCACGGAGCCGGGTTTCATTGCCTGCACGGTCTCCACCGAGATCAGCGTCGGCGCCGCACGGCCGGGGATCAAGGCGGTGGAAATCACCACATCGGCCTGCTTCGCCCGTTCGTGGACCAATGCCGACTGACGCGCAAGCCAGGAAGGCGGCATCGGCCGCGCGTAGCCGCCGACGCCCTGCGCGGCTTCGCGTTCCTCATCGGTTTCGTACGGGACATCGAGAAATTTGGCGCCGAGCGATTCGATCTGCTCTTTCACCGCCGGACGCACGTCCGAGGCTTCGATCACGGCGCCGAGGCGCTTGGCGGTCGCGATGGCCTGCAGACCGGCCACACCCGCGCCGAGAATCAGCACGCGCGCGGCCTTCACGGTGCCGGCCGCGGTCATCAGCATCGGCATGAAGCGCGGGTAGAGCGTGGCGGCCAATAAAACCGCCTTGTACCCGGCGATGTTCGCCTGCGACGACAGCACGTCAAGGCTCTGCGCGCGGGTGGTTCTAGGCGCGGCTTCCAGAGCGAACGCGGTGACACCCGCGGCCGCCAGCTTTGATGAGTTTTCGGTATTAAACGGATCAAGCATGCCGACCAGCGTCGCGCCGCGCTTCAGAAGCGGCAACTCGGCATCGGTCGGCGACTGGACCTTGAGGACCAGATCAGCCCCAAAAGCGGTAGCCGCGTCGACAATTTCCGCGCCGGCGGCTGTAAAAGCTTCGTCAGGAAAGCTTGCGCCGGTGCCGGCGCCGCTCTGGATCGTGACCCGGTGGCCCTGGGTCTCATACTTCTTGACCGTTTCGGGCGTCGCGGCCACACGCCTTTCGTTCTCCCGCTTTTCCGTGGGTATGCCAATATGCATAGCACTCAAATCCTTTATCTTTCTATCCTGCTGTATCAGGGCGCGTCGCCTCGATGCGCGATGACATCAAGAACCGACTTTGGCTTCTGCCCCTGCCAACCGTCGCACATCATTGGTCAGGTAATCAAAATGTTCTTCACGATCAAGATACGCCACCGCACTCGAGTAGCTGACTACGTACTAATTCATGGCGCACCCAACTAGTGCGCCTCCCTTCCACGCCGCTCCATATGAAGATCGACTCAAGAAGCCGCCCAGACCGCATTCACAAAATGCATGGACATTCCTGTCAACACCAAAGGGCAGAGTAAACTTAGTGGACTTCAAGGGTTGCTGTCTCGCCAATACTCCCAAGGGGTCCTACATTGGAGTATGTCGCTGCGTTGGAGGGTTCGTGTCCATTGCTTTCCGTGGTTCTCAATTAACTGAGCACGTTTCCCGCGCGACCGTCCAACTTTGCCAACCACGGCTGTCCGACAACATCCACCGCATCCGCTTTTTATGTGTCGCATCTTTGCCGAGATGGTGTCACGCCGAACGTAATGCCGGCCCGGTGCCAACAAATAACCAAACTGATGCCGACGCCGGGTGACTTGCGCGAGCGCTAGCGCGAAGATAGGCGGTAGGATCACACTTACTCAGATCGCCTCAAGGACAGTAGCGATACCCTGCCCGCCACCGATACACTGCGTTGCAAGAGCGTACCGACCGCCCTCCCGCGCCAGCAGGGACGCAGCCTTACCCACCAAACGAGCTCCTGTCGCCCCAAGCGGATGTCCTATCGCCATACCGCCGCCGTCGAGGTTAATCCGCCTTTCGTCAAGCTTTAGCTCTCGGATGCAGGCAACAGCCTGACTCGCGAACGCCTCGTTAATCTCAACCACATCGAGGTCATCCGCGTCAATGCCAGCACGCGCGAGTGCTTTGCGCGACGCCGGGATCGGACCGAGCCCCATGACTTCAGGCGGAACAGCCGCGACCGCCGCGGATTTAATCTTTGCGAGGGGTCGTAGACCGTGCAGCTTCGCAAACGCTGCGCTACAAATTAGCAAGGCAGACGCGCCATCGGTCAGAGGTGACGAGGTACCCGCAGTAACGGAGCCACCTTCCTTGAACGCAGATTTCAGGGCAGATAGCCCCTGGGAATTCGTGCCCGGCCGGATACATCCGTCCTCGCTTACGTATCCATCGGCCGTTTGAATCGGGACAATCTCATCTTTCAGTCGTCCGGCTTCCCGCGCCGCGGAAGCCTTCAAATGAGATGAAATCGCCAGAGCCTCCTGCTCCTGCCGACTGATACCGCACCGTGCGGCCACATTCTCGGCGGTCATTCCCATGGAGGTATAGACCTCCTCGTGATCAGCTTGCAGTGTCGGATTTGGTGATTTATTAAACCCTCCTTGCGGCACGCGGGTCATCGACTCTACGCCGCCGCAAATGAACGCATCACCAAGGCCAAGCGTGATCTGACCGGTCGCATAATGTACCGCTGACATCGATGATCCACAAAACCGGTTAATGGTCGCACCCGGGACGGTTTCCCCTATACCCGCAAGAAAACTTACGATTCGCGCAATATTGAGACCTTGCTCTGCCTAGGGGTACGAACATCCCATGACCAAGTCCTCGATCAACGCTGGATCGATACGGGTGCGCTCGATCAAACCCCTAACTACTTGCGCGGCAAGGTCGTCCGGGCGCACACCGACAAGTGCTCCTTTTTTTGCCAGATGAAATGGTGACCGAGTGTATGCAGCAACAACTACATCTGCCATAGATACTCCAGATTATGAATGTTCAATGAGGCATCCTGCAGGATAACGAAGCACAATCGTTCACCTCCTCTGCGTTGAAACCATCGACAGCATGCGTCATGACTAGACCCATACATGCCCTAGCCGAAGAAATGAATAGAGAGTGTGGACTTAGGGTGATCGCATGTACCCATGCTAACTTTGCGCTGAGAAACCCCAAGCTATTAGTCCGATTCTCAACCATCGCAGCAAGCCTATTGACATTGCTACCTCGCGTGTACCGACCACGAGCAGATTCGTGGCAAACAACGTGGTCGCCATGAATGCCCCAACCTCAGTAGCGAAATAGTAGCTACCCCCGTCAATGCGGCCTTCGTGTCATAGCCAAGTCCTTAGACGCTACTTACCGACCGCGTCGGCAGATGCTCTCACCCGCTCGATTTCAGCATCATCCATCTGGAGCAGATCACGGAGCACTTCGCACGTATGCTCTCCGAGTACCGGAGGAGCCATCCGGTATTGAACAGGCGTTTCCGAAAACCGTAAAGGGCTGGCGGTGGTCGGCGCCATCACTCCCAGTGGGTGCGCGATTTCATGGCGAAGCCCCCGTACCTTGACTTGTGGATCCTCAAAAACTTGCGAGATGTCGTTGATCGGACCACAAGGTACACCGACCGCCTCAAGATCGCTAAGCCATTCATCGCGTGATCGGGCCTTCATAATCGAAGTCAAGCGCTCGATGAGTTCGATGCGGTTGATGATCCGTGCGCTGTTGGTGGCAAAGCGAGGGTCGGTACCGAGTTCAGGCACTCCGAGAACAGTTGCGTAAGCCCGAAATTGGCTATCGTTGCCCACGGCCACAATCAAATGTCCATCCGAAGCGGAAAATGTCTGGTATGGCACGACATTCTGATGAGCGTTACCAGCGCGGCGCGGAGCTTTTCCAGAAGTAAAAAAGTTCGAGTTCTGGTTGGATAGCATTGCAACGTGCGAGTCCAGAAGTGCGATATCGAGGTGCTGGCCGAGACCACTTCGTTGGCGTTCGACGAGAGCGCCCAACACGGCTACAGACGCATACATACCTGCGACTATGTCCGTCACCGCAATGCCGGCCTTTTGTGGCCCGCCGCCCGGCAGATCATCGCGTTCACCCGTAATGCTCATCAGGCCACCCATCCCCTGGATAGCAAAGTCGTAGCCGGGTCTTTGGCTATAAGGTCCGAACTGACCAAAACCTGTGAGAGAGCAATAGATCAGCCTAGGATTGATTTTCTTCAGAGAGTCGTAGTCGAGACCATATTTCTTCAGCCCTCCCACCTTGTAGTTCTCGACGAGCACGTCACTGATCAGGACGAGCTTGCGGACGACATCAGCGCCTTCCTGCGTTGAAAGGTCAATCTCAATGGACCGCTTGTTTCGGTTGCAACTCAAATAGTACGCGGCCTCGCTCGTCTCGCTGCCGTCTGCGTTCTTTAGATACGGTGGCCCCCAGCCGCGGGTATCGTCTCCGATACCAGGGCGTTCGACCTTGATCACGTCGGCGCCAAGATCAGCCAGATTCTGCGTGCACCATGGTCCCGCCAGAACCCGGCTGAGATCCACCACGCGCACGCCTGACAGCGGGCTCGTGCGCGCGGTCATGATTCCCCTCCCGATGCCGAAAACTCAGCGAACGCATGCAGTCTCATGAGGCAGCCTTGTCCGACATCGAAAGCGCAACCTTGCCGATCACCTGCCGCGTTTCAATCGCCGCAAGCGCCTGTTTCAACTCGCCAAGCGGGAAAACGGCCGACACGGTAGGCCGGATGCGCTCTTCGTTAGCCCAGGTCAGCATCGTCTGCATCACTTGCTGCAGTTCACCGGCATGCTGATGGCGTTCATCACGTGGCGTCCAGCCTATGTAGCGACCAAAGAAGAAGCCATGCCACGTCAGGTTTTTGACGAGCAGGATATTCGGCGCAATCGGGGGCATCTTCCCACTGGCAAATCCCACGCTAAGAAAGCGGCCGTTGGCGGCAGTTGCGCGAATGGCCATCTCCGAAAGATCGCCGCCCACCGGATCGACGACGATATCGACGCCGCGCCCTCCAGTAAGTTTCTTGACCTGGGCGGCCAGCTCAGCGTCGGGCGCGACAGCATGTCGCGCGCCTCGTGCGATAGTTTCGTCGCGCTTGGCCGCGGTACTGGCGCAAGCAATCACGTTGGCTCCCATCAAGGATGCGAGTTCGACCGCAGCTAACCCCACGCCGGCACCTGCGCCTAGCACGAGAACGTTTTCGCCAGGCTGAAGACCACAGCGCCATTGCAGGCCGCAATAGGCCGTACCGTAGGAGATCGGTACAGGCAGGGCTTTCAACGGCGGAAGGCCCCTGGGCAGTGGATAGACAGTGCATTCGTCTAGGGTAAGAAGCTCACCAAAGCACCCCCAATCCGCCACGGCGACAACGGTATCTCCGATCTTTAGCCGTGTCACGCGAGATCCGCAGGCCACCACGGTGCCCACTGCTTCCGTACCGGGCGTGAACGGAAGCTGTGGCTTGGTTTGATACCGTCCCTGAATCATCAAGCCTGTCGCGTGGCTGACGCTGGCGTACTCTATCCGGATCGTTACCTCGTTGGCATTTGGGGCCGCCGGTTCCTCACAGTCTTCGACCCTAACGTCTTCAACCGAGCCGTAGGTTTTGCATCTAAGGGCACGCATAGTCAAACTATCTCCGATGGGATCTCGGCCTGGCGAACGACACCGGTCTCGAGAAGCAAGTTAATTTCGTCGTCCGGTAAGCCCGCCGCTTGCAAAATCTCGACAGAATGCTGGCCGATATCCGGCGCTGCGGTCATCGCGCGCGGGTTATCGACGCCCGGAACTCCCACAAACTGAACGTCGCCGACTCCTGGCTGACGTACGGTTTTGAAGAGCCCTAAGTGCTCAGCCTGCGGATGCGCGGTCAGCGAGACGTAGTCACGTACCTCTGCGTGAAGCACATCTTCAGCTTTGAGACGTTCGGTCCATATGGCAGTTGTGGCTTGTGCCAAAAGAGTGGTCAATTCAGCATGAAGCACGTCGCGATTTATCAATCTATCAGCATTGCTTTTGAAACGTGGGTCTTCAAGCCAATGTGGTAAATTCAGAGCGCGACAGAGCCTCGTGAACTGGTCATTGTTCAAGGCAAGCACCGATAACACGCCGTCGGCGGTTGCAAAGACACCATTGGGTGCACTGACTGCACCCGCTGGACGTTCGCCTGCAATTGAATGCGTCGCGATGTCGTTGGATTGCAGTGCCGCGCAGGCCTCAAACAAGCTGATCCTAACGTGAGATCCAACTCCGCTTTTGAGGCGACCGTAGAGAGCGGCTGCGGTCGATTGCGCCGCATACAAGCCTGTTGATATGTCCGCCAGCAACAACCCGACGCGCCGTGGATTTCGATCCGCATCCTGGTTCGAGAACATCAGGCCGCTATCGGCCTGGATGACCGAGTCCGAAGCCGGAGCATCCGAATAGGGTCCGTCCTGACCGTATCCACTGATCGAAACGTAGACTAATTCCGGACGCTCGGCAGTCAAAGTCTCGAAGCCAATACCCAATCTCTCCACCACACCTGGGCGAAAATTCTGGATCACGACGTCTGCCTGGATCGCCAGCTCGCGAAGGATGCGCCTGCCCGCTTCCTTGCGGGCGTCGAGACAAATTCCCTTCTTTCCTGCGTTGTAGCTCACTGACGTCGCGCTTTGCCGGCCTCGAACGACACCAATATTACGGCTCCAATCGCCCTCGGGCGGATCAATCTTGATGACTTCAGCGCCCTGCTGCCAAAGAATTTCAGCGCAATAGGGACCGGCTATGCCCTGACTTAAATCTAGTACGCGCAGCCCGGAAAAGGGCAACGTAGAATTGATTCCCATTTGACGTCTCCGATGTTTTCTCGTCTCCAGAGAATCATAGGGAAGTATCGGAGAGCAAACAATCCGGCTGCATGTACCTCTACTGGTGAATCATGGTTGACAATAAACCCGATCTTCATTTTATTCGCCTCTTCGTCACAATCGTCTAAGCGTCATCGGTCTCATTGCCGCGCCTCACTACGACGCCCCCTTCGTACCGCGCTTAAGCGTGGTATAGGTGGGAGGGTACTGTTGTTCTCCCATCGGTTCTGGGCCGGCCGCCGCGGATAGTCCGAGCCGAAAATTTCATCTCGAACTTGTCGGCAAGGCGATCAAGCCTACTGGATTGCCGGCGTCAGGTCTTGCCGCTGTACTGATCGCTGTTAGCCACTCACTGTGCGCAAAGCTAGAGGTATCGCACCTCGTTCGCTTGATAACGAAATGAAATCACAGAGGCCTGTGATTTATATTGGACATGCACGTCGACTATCCTCGATCATGATCGCCAAAACATGAACGTGGAGACAAGAGATGAACAGCCAACACCGGCCGAAGGACGTGACGACAATCGGCCTGATGAGTCCGCCGACCAAATCCGATTCGATCCTGACTGGCTCGAACCGAACGGGCGCGCATCGCGATGATGCCTGACGCGCGCGCGATCCTGGGTTCCTAATAATCGTGACGTCTATCTAATGGACGCGGGACGCACGGTTACACCTTCGCCATCCCCTGCTTCTCGCCATCGGCGGGGTCGCGATGTCCGGCTCGTCGAGTACTCTACCCATCGACGCCCCGTATCCCTCCGTGTGATCAGGTGGTGCACATGGCCGCTTCGTTGGTGGAATACTCCGTAGCGCCCTTGTTCACCAAAATTCTGCTACATAAATCGACAAGGGCGCGGACTATTTTTGGCTCGCTGAGCGACGGAGAGCCTAGGGTATTTTATCGCCCGCAAGAGTAGCATCTCAACAGGAAACAAGGGTCGCAAGTTACTTATCGTTGTGAACTAATTATTTTGCAATCCTAATAATATTTGGAGACAATCATTGTGAAACAGCTGACAGACGCAGCTTCCTCCGCAACTTCGCGGTACTGGCATGCTCACATCAAGGTTCCACTATGTCGCATCGTCGGTATCGTCGTGAACAATTTCAAACGCGCTGCGAGCCACGGCTCGTTTAGGAAGCGAGGCAAACATTTCATTCAACGTAACATTGCAGTGCTTATTATATCTTTCCTTGGAATGATATCTTCAGGACAGGCTCAGGCACAATCATCAGTCACCTTATACGGGATGCTTGACGAGTTTCTGGGCTATCAGTCCACGAAGGTCGGTGGGAAAAATACGTCTCTGACTGCGCTCGGAAGCAATGGGGAACTCACCAGCCGCTGGGGCATACGGGGGATCGAGGATATTGGAGGCGGGTACCGCGTCACGGTCGACCTGGAAAGCGGCTTCGATCCAGGTACGGGTAACCTGCAAAATCCTTACCGATTTTTCGACAGGCAGGCATGGATGGGTATTTCAGGTCCTTACGGTGAAGTTAGGTTTGGCCATCAAAATACGCCAATGTTCGTCTGGAGCGGCAACATGGACGTTTTCGGCTCAGCAACGTACGGGTCCGGCTATAACAATTTTGCCAACTTTCAGGCCCGCCTCGATAACGATATCGCGTATATCTCCCAAAAAATCGCAGGTTCCCAGTTGGAGCTCCACTATTCAGTCGGGGGGCAGCCAGGAACACTGGCAGGAAATGCCGTCTACCAGGCCGCGGTCCAATCGAACGTTGGTCCGGTCTACCTTGCGTTGGCATATCTGAACGCAGCCAACGCCAAGAACGCCGTCCGTGTCCAGGAATTCATGGCGGGTGGAAACTACGACTATGGCCGAGGGAAGATGTATTTCAGCTTCGTCAGGGCCAATGACATCATTTCTGCCACGACCGGAAATGCCTTGTCCAATCCTGCCGGAAAGTACAATCCGGCGGCCGGTCCGGTCGGCAATGTCGCGGGAAATTATCACAACACCTACTCGTTATCCGCCGACTACCGCTTCAGTCCGTTCTTAACCGCAGGTGCCGGATACGCGTTCATCACGGATAGTTCGTCGTTGAACAATACGGCACGCGAGTTCAGTGGCATCATCAACTACGACCTCTCAAAGACGATGCGACTGTACGCCGTGGTGTCAAGGTTAAACAATTCCAACACGGCGCAGTTCAGAATGGCGGGCGCAAGCATCACGACGGGATCGTACCTGACACCTAGCGCGGGTCAGAGCGAAACCGGCGCACAGATCGGCATTCGTCACCTCTTCTGAACGCTCGTCGCAACCTGGATCTCGCGCCATGATCCGGGCTGCGATCCGATAGTTAAGTAGCTGCACACACTGTGTCGGACAGGCTAGTGGGAACACAGGTCAATCGACTACAGCCTGCCTGTCAGGCCGGCCCGATGCCATGAGCCAGCCTGGAGAGGCAACCTCGGTGAGGCCCAGAAACGAAAGCAGCGCTTGAGCTGCTTCACACCGCTCAGACAGCGCGCATAGATACCGTTGCGCGCACTGTGCGGACAGCTTCTCTTTTAGCTCGATGATTCAACGCCGAAGCCAACGTCTGCTGTTCGCCACCGCTATTTGCGTCAAGACTAATCGACCGGTAACTAGTCGGCGTTGAAGTGTCCGGCACGCAGAGGGCTTGATCGAAGTTGCAGCCAGATTGCTACTTCGCCATATTAATCACCATGGGCTGCGTGAACTGCTCCAAGCCTTCCTGACCGAATTCCGCACCCACTCCCGATTGTTTCGAGCCTGCGAATGGTATGTCTGCCTGAAGATCGAGATGCTTGTTGATCCACACTGTACCAGTGTGGATCTGTGAAGCGACCTCGAACGCGCGATCGAGATTGCTCGCCCAAACGGTCCCGCCCAATCCGTACTCGCTATCGTTAGCACGCGCGATGGCGTCCTCAACGGTCTCATACCGCAACACAGGCAAAATCGGACCAAACTGCTCCTCCTGAACCAGCCTCGATTCGTCCGGGAGGTCGCGCACGATCGTCGGAGCGATGAAGTATCCCTTTCGGTCCAGCGCGTCACCACCGGCGACAATCTTTCCGTCGCGCTTTGCGTCTCCGAGGAAAGTTTTGACCTTCTCATATTGAGCCCGGTTCTGCAGTGGCCCCATTTCCGTTCCCTGCTTCAGGCCATCATCAACGATCATAGCTGTCGCGAGGCGGCCCAATTCTTCGCACATTTCATCATATTGCGACGTATGAACGTAAAGTCTTTTCGCAGCCAGGCAAACCTGCCCTGAATTGCCCATCGCGGCGGCGAGAATCTTGGGTGCAACTGTCTTGACATCGACGTCGTCAAGAACGATTGCCGCATCATTCCCACCAAGTTCGAGCGTAAGTCTTTTGAGAGTCCCGGACGCCCCCTCCATCACCTTCTTTCCCGTCGCGGTCGACCCGGTGAAGGCGACTTTCGCGATATCCGGATGCGTAGTCAAAGCCCCGCCAAGATCGTTCTGGTCGACGATGACATTGACGACTCCTGGCGGAAGAATGTTGGCGCACAACTCGCAAAAACGTAGCGTGGTTAGCGGCGTGGTAGGAGCTGGCTTCAAAACCATAGTGTTCCCGGCCAGAAGAGCGGGAGCCACCTTGATCATCATTAGCAGCATTGGATTGTTCCACGGCATGATCGCGGCGACCACACCCAGCGGCACATTTCGCTGAACGATCTTCTGCTTGTCGTCCTCCTTGAGAACCTTCATCGGCAAATCCGCTTCCGCGAAATACCTCAACAATCCGATAGTTGCGTTCATCTCTCCGATCGCCCGCAGTAGAGGCTTGCCCTGCTCCAACGTGATCAGGCGAGAAAATTCTGCATGCTTAACCTCGATAGCATCAGCGAGCCTCTTCAGTATTGCGCCCCGCGTCCGGATCAAAGTCGCGGACCAAGCGGGGAATGCCGCCTTGGCAGCGGCAATCGCTTCTTCGAGCTGATCTCGATCGGAGCGCGGCGCAATTGCAAGTAGTTCTTCCGTCGCGGGATTAATCACGTCGATCGTCGCCGCACCTCGAACAAGTTTGCCATTTATCAGAAGCTTGTAGTCATCATCTTCCATGTTCATCTTTCCTTGTAGTCGTCATTTACCGCGTTTATCTTCCCTGCTAGCGATTCTGGTTCATCCCGATAGGCTTAGGCTGCAGAGCGCAAAATCAGATCAGCGGCCTTCTCCCCGATCATGACGATTGCAGCATGCGTATTTCCGGAAACGATGGTGGGCATCACGGAGCCATCCGCGATTCGCAATCGACCGACGCCGTGAACGCGCAGTTGCTCATCGACTACGGCGTCTGGTCCGGAACCCATTCTGGCAGTACAGCTGGCGTGGTGTATCGACCCGCCCCGTTCGCGGCAGTAGTTCAGAAGGTCTTCATCGGAACTGACGGCTACTCCCGGCTCACGTTCCATCTCGACGAGTGCGCATAGTGGAAATGTCCGTACAATCGAACGCAGTAATTTAACCCCCGCTACCGTGACTCTCCGGTCGGTCTCAGTAGCTAGATAATTGGGGTTGATCAATGGGGCTTCGAGCGGATCGGCACTACGGATTATGACGGTACCACGGCTTTCAGGGCGTAATTGACAAGATGAAAGCGTGAATGCAGAGAAAGGATCAAGCTTGTCGCCTAATTTGCTTGAAGAAAAATTTAGCAAATGCACCTGGATATCCGGGGTCGCGAGTCCACTATCTGTCCGGAAGAAGCCCCCGGCATACCCGGCGCTGATGGTCAACGGTCCCCTCCGTCGCAGAAGAAAACGCAATCCTACCCGGGACATGCGAAAGATGTTCCGCATGTCGTCGTTAAATGTAATGGGTTTCGTGACGCCAGCCACGAGACGAACCTGGTAGTGGTCCTGTAGATTTGCTCCAACGCCGCGGAGTTGCTTACGGACCACGATGCCGCGCTCCCTAAGGAGATCGCCGGGACCTAGTCCAGAGAGTTGCAAAAGCTGAGGTGTCCCAAACGCGCCCGCCGCCAAAATTACCTCACCGCCGGCGGTTGCGCATTCATGTTGTCCGTCGCGCAGCCATTCGACACCACAGACATTATGATTGTCATCGAATAGGAGGCGGGTCGCGTGGGCCTTCGTCAGCACCGCTAGATTCGGGCGACGCTTAGCTGGCTCAAGGTACGCAACAGCCGAGCTTACGCGCAGACCGCGACGCGACGTCGACTGAAAGTACCCAGCCCCCTCTTGGGTAGCACCGTTAAAATCGGTATTTATCGGATGTCCGGCAGCTTTTGCGGCAGCTATGAACGCGTCGCAGATATCATTAGGCTCGGACGGGTCCGAGACTGGAAGAGGTCCGCCGGCTCCGTGATAAGAATCCGATCCTCGCTCTTGATCTTCTGCCTTCCTGAAATAGGGCAAGACGTCCTCATAGCTCCAACCCCTATTCCCAAGTTCGCGCCAATGATCAAAGTCCTGCTGCTGTCCGCGAATATAGACTAGACCATTGATCGAACTCGACCCCCCCAAAACCTTTCCGCGCGGAAGATTGACTATCCGATCGCCAAGGAACGCCTGCGGCTCGCTCTGAAACTTCCAATTGACCTCAGCGTTGTTAAAAAGCTTTCCGTAGCCTAATGGAATATGAATCCAGGGATTGGAGTCTCTTCCGCCCGCCTCGAGCAGCAGTACGCGATGCCGGCCCGATGCACTGAGGCGATTTGCCAGTACGCACCCAGCCGATCCAGCACCCACGATGATATAGTCGAAGCTACCTATTGAAGTCATGTCCTTTGATACTTTCCTTGGTGGCAGGGCGCACGACGGTCGTGGCGCCCGACGCCTCGAACCTCTTCACCGTGTCGAGCGAAGTCGCGACCGTTTGTTTAAACGGATCGATTTCCTCGGCTGGCACAATCTTCATGAGGCCTCCGGCGACCCGCCGGTCAGGGATTGAATCGCGAAAGTGCGGCCGATCATAGTGACGGTGCTGTCAAGGCTGAAATTTGTTCTCCGAGCCGCCTGTCACGCTGCCCGCAATGAGCGCGCGAACTCTGCAGTGGCGTGGCCGATGGTATGGGGACTGTCTTCCTGAATGAAGTGCAGGCCCTCAACAGTGATCTCCGTCTGGTTGGGCCAGGTCCTGCAAAAATCGCGACGGTCCTCGGTCAAAATGACCCCAGGCTCCGCGTTGATAAATAGCTTTGGAATATTGCTTTGAGCTAGCCATTGACCATAGTCTTCCACGATCCTGGTGACATGAGGCGGCTCGCCGTCAATAGGAATGTTCCGCGGCCATGAAAGTGTCGGTCGGCGGTCCTCACCAGTGACGGCGAATGGTTCCCGATAGGCGTCCATTTCCTGCTCGGTCAACTGACGCTTGATCGAGCGCGGTAAATTCCATTCGATGAACATGTTGTCCTGAAGAACAACCCTCTCACCTTCCTCGCTGCGGTACATGCGGAACGCACTGCGGCGGGCCTCAGGCCAGTTTGACCAGCTAAATGGTGCGACGATTGCCTCCATATAGACGATGCCCGCCACGCGGTCCGGATGCTGACGAGCCCAGTCGAAGCCGAGTACCGAACCCCAATCGTGCAGCACCAGAATGATTCGATCCCCGAGCGCAAGTCGATCCCAAAGCGCGAACAGATAGTCCCGCTGCTCCTGATAGTGGTAACTTCCCGGCCCAGAGTTCGGTAGCTTTTCTGAATTTCCCATTCCAATCAGATCACAGGCAATCAGACGTCCTAATCCCTCACAATGAGGCATGACGTTACGCCATAGGTACGACGACGTGGGATTGCCGTGCTGGAAAACGATCGCGTCTCCCACTCCCTCATCGATATAGGCCATCGACAGTCCGTTGACCTCTGCAGTCTTTAGACAGCCGTACGGCTCCGCAGAAATACGCATCACAAAATCTCCTTAGTTCTTGACGAGCGCGTCGCTGATCAGTTCGGCGCAGAGAACATCCGGAAATTGCGTGCGCCATGGCCCCTCCCGCATCCGGATGAGACGTAGACCATTCTCGGTCTTACTGACTTCGGCGCCCTGCTGCCGAAGCGCCACGGTGCGATAGAGAGCGGCTTTACCATGACTTGCGACTGGCGCGCGCAGCCCGGAAAGGGGCAGCGTAGAATTGGGCCCCATTCGATGTCTCCCACATTTTCTATGTCTGCGGAGAATGATAAGAAATTATCGGAGACCAGACAATCTGGCTGCACGTACCCCTACTGGTGAATCATGGTTGACAATAAATTCGATCTCAATTTGCTTCGCCTCTTCGTCACAATCGTCGAAGCCCCAAACTTGAGTGTAGCCGCAGAACGATCCCACACGACCAGATCGAACATCTCCCATCGACTGAAAGCGCTCGAAACCACAATGAAGGCGCAACTGGTTCGCCGTACGACACGACGAATGGAACTGACCGAAGCCGGAAGGACGCTCTATCAGCACTGCATACGCATGCTTGAGGAACTCGATAGCGCACGCGCTTCGATCGACAATCTCGGCAACACGATTGCTGGCGATGTACGAATCCGATTGCCGACGGGACTAGGCCACATTTATCTGACCCCGGTTCTCCTGGACTTCGCGCGAGCCCATCCTCAGGTGTCCCTCCGCGTAATGTTGACTGATCATATCTCCGATCTAATCTCCGCAGAGGTTGATGTGGCCCTGAAGATCACATCCACGCCACCCGATGACTACGTCGCGCGCAAACTTTGTGATATCCAATGGTGCATTTGTGCAGCGCCGTCCTACTTAGAAGACCGCCCCATCGCGAACTGGAAGGACTTACAGTCTTCCGCCCTGATCACTCCCGCGGCCCTGGGCCGCAGTTTCGACCTTAAACTCGGACGCGACAAAGTCGTGACGGCTGTGCGTGTTACACCTCGCATTCAATCCGGCGACTTTCCATTTCTGATCAGCGCCGTAGCTGAAGGCTTGGGGATCGCACTACTGCCGCGCTATGCGGTATGGCAATCGCTTCGTGAGGGTTGTCTCACCGAGGTTCTGACGGAATACGAACCTCAGGGAGTCGGCAACGCTGCTTATCTTCTAACCGCTCCCAATCGATTTCCGACGCTCGCAACGCGAGCCGTGATGCAGTTCATCGTGCAACATGTAAAGGCTAACCAGAGCAATTGGAGCCGTTGATTCATCCTTCTCAGGAGAACGCGGGGGTTAAGACGGCGGAAGATAAAGCCTGTCATTCCGGGCGTAGGTCGATGAAACACGAAAACACGCTTTCCATGTCGGCGTCTTGCAGGGCTGCCCCTCATGGATCGCTACGGACCACGACTGGTGGTTCCTTATCTAATCACTCGCTTCGAGCACTGCATGACGTATCGCACGTTGTTTGCTTGATAACGAAATGCAATCACAGAGGCCAGTGATTGATATTGGACACACCGGGTGACTATCCCCGATCATGGTCTTCCAACATATACATGGAGACAGCAGATGAACAGCCAACACCCGCCTGGGGGCGTGGCGACGACCGGCTCAATAAGTCAGATGATTGAATCCAGTTCGAATCTGGCTGGTCCGAACAGGACGGAACCAGGTCGAGACGAGCTCTATCGTCGTATCGGTTTGCGTGTCGTTCCGCTTGCGGCGCTTGGCTACGTTGTTGCGTACATCGACCGCGTTAACATCGGTTTTGCGAAGCTGGGGTTTGTACGGGACCTGTCGTTTAGTGATGCGATCTACGGCGTGGGCGCCGGCTTATTCTTCGCAGGCTATTTCCTGTTGGAGCTTCCGAGCAATCTATTGCTCGAATACATTGGTGCCCGAAAAACTCTAGCCAGGATCATGATCCTCTGGGGGCTGATATCCGCCGCGACGGCTTTCGTCAAAACACCTGCGCAGTTCTACATCATGCGCTTCGCGCTCGGTGCGGCGGAGGCTGGCTTCTTTCCGGGCATCATCCTGTACCTGAGTTACTGGTTTCCCGCAGCGCGTCGCGGTCGCATTACAGCGCTCTTCGCGATGGGTGCGTCGTTAGCAGGGGTTGTCGGAAATCCGCTCTCTGGTTGGTTGATGAGTCTTGACGGTTTGCACGGGTTGCGAGGATGGCAGGTGCTGTTAGTCTACGAAGCTCTGCCCGCCGTTGTACTAGGAATCGTTTACTTTTTCTTCATTACTGATCGTCCCGAGAATGCGCGCTGGTTGTCCGGAAACGAGAAAAGGAACCTGCTCGAAGAGCTTGCCATTGACACCGCGACGCCCGATGGCGGTAGCATCCCGATGCGGACAAAGCTGCTGCACACTTTTCGCGATCCAAAGGTCTATATGCTGGCACTGGCCTATCTTTCGATATTAGCGGGTACGCAGACAGTCGCCCTCTGGGCACCCACGCTACTCCGAGAACTCGGAGTCGGCATGAGAAGCACTGGATTTCTTGGTGCTCTGCCTTTCGTTGTATCAACGCTCAGCATGTACCTGGTTGGAAGGAGCTCGGATCGGCACATGGAGCGTCGCTGGCATTTCTGCATCGTAATCTGGGCGGCCGCCTTCAGCCTGGCAGCGCTGAACCTCGGTGCCCATAGCGTAATCACTACAGTCGCATTGTTATCGATTATTGCGGCAGGCTGCTGGTCCGCAGTAACCGTGCTATGGACGATTCCCGCAGTTTTGCTACCAAATGAAGTACGGTCCGGCGGCATCGCGTTTATCAGTAGCGCCGGCGCAATCGGCGGGTTGCTCAGTCCGTTAATCATCGGATACTCCAACGAGCTGGCGGGAAGCCGTTACATTGGGTTTGCAATGATTGGCGCGATGCTCGGCGTGTCCGGCCTCATCGTGCTTTTCTTTGTACCTAAGGCAGCGCCCGTCGGATTGTTCGCATCGGGCGATAAACAACAGGCGATCGATATCTCCGCATACAAGCCCCATCAAGAATGAATCGACCGAATCAATCATTTGGGAGTCGCCAACGGCGCGAGCACACAAACTTACCATTGCTAGGTTCGCCAAATACAGCCTCAAAGCTGCTACTTGTGCGCAGGAGTCACGGATTGGATGTGCATGGCGAAGCTGCACTCATCCCGCTGTACGGATCTGCAACTGTTGAAGCTATGAAGCTGCTAGCTGTCGATCGCTTTCTCGATCCAGCGGTGATTGCGAAGGTCCATCAATTTCTGTAGGCATTCTTTGGTCAAGGGTCGGAAAGAACGACGTCACCCGTACGACAGCGGTTAGGTCTACATGAGCGCGTAATGCTCACTGGAAAAGGCATACTCGACGGAAAGTGCTGCTTACCGGGATGCTAACAGGCAAGCAGCGGAGCGATCTCACGGCATAAACTGATGAACCGCCGGACGGCAGGCGATGGTTCGTCCTTGCGGTAGGCGACGGCGACATCTGAGACGATGTCGACATTACTCAGCGGCCGGTATACGACATCTGGGAGGTTCAAGTGGCTGACAGGTTCAGGTATGAGCGCGACCCCGCAGCCTGCAGCAACCAGGCTGACGATCATTGGGAAATTACGAGAGCGATGAACTATGCGCGGTTCGAATCCGGCTGTCCGGCATACCCTTAGCATTGTGTCGTAGAAGCCGTAGCCCTCACGCAGGTGGGTCGCAATGAAATCGAGGCCGGCCAGGTCGCAAACCGATATCTGCTCACCTACGAATGAGTGATCGCTTCTAAGACAGACGAGCACGGGTTCGCGTCGAAGGGTCGACGTTATAACACCTTCAGGCAGCTGGGCCACCGGCAATCGGATAAAGGCAACATCAAGGTGTCCATCGGCAAGATACGTTAATTGCTGCTCCGGGTCGAGTTCTTGCAACCGGATCTTAACATCGGGCATGCGTTGCTGACACACATAGCAGATACGTGACAGAAGGCCAGAATACGCGACTGAAGTGACGAGACCGATATCGATTTCACCAAGCTCTCCCCGATTCGCGCGTGTGACCACAAGCGCTGCTTTTTCTGCTTGTGCCAGCGTATTGCGCGCTTCTGTGAGGAAAAGCATGCCGACCGGTGTCACGTTCACTGATCGTCGGTCTCGAATCAGCAATGGCGCGCCGATTTCACGCTCGAGTTGCTGGATCTGCTGACTGAGTGCAGGTTGGGCTATTCCCAGTAGTTCCGCCGCCCTACCGAAGTGCAACAGGTCCGCAACGGCAACAAATGCGCGAAGCCGCTTTAGGTCAGTTATACGTCTCATGCATGACTCGTACGAAATTTGGAGGTAAGGCCTCAACGTTCTGGATGAGGTCCCTGAGGAAGGAAAAGCAGTTCCATATTCACTGATTGTACCGGCCCTTCGTAAGTACCGTTGGCGCGATCCTTGGCGTGGAGGTCCGGGCAGCTAGCCAACTGAGGATTGTTCTCGAAATCGAGCGATCCAGTAGCAAGACGACGAGAATCGTTCGTTACTTACATACAGTAGCCGCTTGATCAATTTGACGGAGAAGATTTCAAAACACAATTAGGACTGCTTCTATTACATCACTGGTTCTGTCTGATATAGCGACGTCAACTCTATCGTAGCCTTTTGGTTCAGAGTTTGGTTCATTTCCTTGCCTGGCGTGATTATTTTTTTAATAGTTAAAAGTTAAAGAGGCCATAATATGAAAAGATTGATTTTTTCTGTCGTAGTGGTGAACGCATTTGTGACTGCTGCCAACGCTCAAAGTACAGTCACCCTGTACGGCATCATCGATGAAGGCTTTGAGGTAGTCAGCAATGTCAAGACGGCAGAAAGAACAGGCAAGACAATGTATCAGCTGGATTCGTCAAGTGGCCTCAACCCTTCGCGGTGGGGATTGCGAGGCTCCGAGGATCTAGGCGCCGGATGGAAAACGATATTTACATTGGAGAACGGCTTTGAAGTCAACACAGGTAAGTTGGGTCAGGGCGGAGCTGAGTGGGGCCGGCAGGCATTCGTCGGGCTCGCCAATGAAAACTACGGATCTCTTACACTCGGCCGGCAGTACGACAGTGTGGAGGACTTCGTCGGACCATTCGGAGTTGCCGATCAGTGGGCGAGTCAACGGGCTGCTCATCCCGGTACTCTCGACACTCTGAACCTTCTGATCCGGACGAACAATTCAGTCAAATACGCCAGCCCAAGCTATAGCGGATTGACCTTTGGTGGCCTGTACAGCCTCGGGGGTCAACCCGGGTCGATTTCACTGAACCAGTTGTTTTCGTTGGGTGCCGCCTATGTGAATGGACCAATCTCGCTTGGCGTTGCCTATTTGAACGTCCGCAATCCGAATAATTCGTTCTTCGGCGACAATCCGAGCGGCGGTGGCGTTGCAGCCAATAACACCTCGGCGTCCACCAATCCGGTTATCTCCGGCTACGCATCGGCGCACACCTACCAAGTGATCGCTACGGGAGGTTCGTACACATTTGGTGCAGCCACGGTTGGTGCGACCTATTCCAACACAAGATTCATGAACCTCGGCGATACGGCAACGTCAGGTCCAAATCCCCTCGGCTACACTGGGAGCGTCACGTTCAACAACGCTGAAGTAAACGGGAAATATCGGTTGACGCCTTCTTTGCTCTTGGGCGTCGCCTATGATTACACGAAAGGGAATGGCGTCAGTAGCACACATGCCGCCGTTCACAATTCTGGCGTCAAGTACCACCAGTTTGCTTTGGGCGTCGACTACTTCCTCTCGAAGCGCACAGATCTATATTTCGTTGGCGTGTACCAGAAGGCAAGCGGTATCGACTCGACCGGACAAAAGGCGGTGGCAAGTATAGACAACGAAACTGCGGCAGCGGGAAATCACGCCGCACTTGCCCGAATTGGTGTGCGTGTGAAGTTCTAGATAACCTCGCTGTTCAGCCAAATGCCAATGGGACTCGGAGAAGTGGACACTCGGTGTGGTCGGACCGTAACCGCGCAGCCGTGCGAGAACGTCGTAGTAACACCTTAACAGGATAATCATGGAAACACAGTTCGCAACATCCGTTACCGACCTTTTCGGTACGCGCCTTCCGATTGTCGCCGGCGGCTTGCAATGGCTCGCCGACGCAAACTATGTGGCCGCAGCAGCTCGAGCGGGAATTATTGGCTTCATCACCGCCGCCAGTCTGCCTGACGGCGCCAGCCTGCGCGCCGAAATCGACAGGTGCCGGGATCTGGCGGAAGGTAAGCCGTTTGGCGTCAACATCTCGATGCTTCCGAAACCAGCGCCCGATGAAAAGGTGGATGAGTATCTTGATGAAGTCATTCGGGGCAGAGTGCCTTTTGTGGAAACCTCGGGGCGGAGCCCAGAGGCATACCTTCCGCGTCTTCGTGATGCCGGAATCAAGGTCTTGCATAAAGCACCCTCTCTAAGACATGCCAAGAAAGCCGAATCACTTGGCGTCGACGCGGTCTCCCTTGTCGGTGCGGAGTGCGGGGGACATCCTGGGGTCGATATGGTCGGAACAATGATTCAAGGCGCCCTCGCTGGAAACGCTTTCAAGATACCGGTATTGTTAGGGGGAGGTATTGGCACCGGCAAACAGGTCATTGCAGCACTGGCTCTTGGCGTCGATGGTGTAACTATTGGTACGCGTTTCCTTGTCGCAGACGAGATTTGGGCGCATGGGAACTACAAAGATTTACTTGTCACATTGAGGGAAGCCGACACGGCGCTCATGATGCAAAGCGTCCGCAACACCGTACGAGCCCTGCGTAACGACACGACGAATACGGTGAACGAGTTAGAGCGCATCCACGCAGGGGATTTCAGTGTATTGAAGCCTCATGTGGCCGGCGTACTAGGCAAGCAGGCCTATATTTCCGGTGACGCGTCGATCGGCGCGCTTTCATTGGGTCAGGCGGTCACGTTCGCCGACCGAAGGGAGCCTTTGGCGACTATAGTCGCACGCATCGAAGCTGAAATGGCTTCGGCCATTGAGGCGCTATCTAAGTTTCAATTTCGTGGCCAAGTCAACGCACCATACATACTCTGAGCATGCGGAAGGCGCCCCTTTCTCTTAGTCTCTGACTAGCGAGGCGTAGGTCCTTTATAGACACAGTCGCATCTGTGCGGCAGAAGACCCGGCGCCGCCTTTGAATGGCGCCCACACTGAAACTGAGGGTAGCGCCGCAAGGCAAAAAAGGGACGCTTCACCCGCGAGTAGTGGCTTTTAGTGAAGGGTTGAAGGTGAAGACAGCCCCCACTCGATTTGCGCCGTATCTGAACGCATCAATGCCTGACGTGCGTTGTTTGCCGCTTTTCGCCTGTCAATCTCTCCTCTGTCTAGCGAACGAAGATAGAATCTTTCGGGACGCGAAGGATCAAAAAGAGGAAGCGCTAATATTGCCGGGAAACATCCGTCAACCACCACGGCTGCGTCGACGTCATCGTAAGTGACACACTGAATGAATAAGGTTCGCACCTCGTCTTCTGACAGAGGCCTACCAGGAGCAACCTGAGTGCGCATGGAGCACCACGCCTCCACCAGCCGAATTGCCACATCCGGCGTTCGAAGCGCGAGCTCCGCCGAGAATTTGAGCGCTTCAGCGACCCGGGTGTCATCATGTCCATACGTTTGACATTCCGACAGTGCGCCGCTCATACGCTCCAGAATTTCGTCGACATGGGTCTTGTGCCAGGTTGCAATCGCAGTCAAACCAAGCACAGCATCGTAGATCATCAAAGGGGGGGCTTTCTCCCCGATTCTCTCGAGGTACCTGTCGATTACCTCGGGACCAAACTGCGATGCGGCTGATCCGGCCTGTAGTGTCGAGAGCATAGAACGCTCACGCGACAGTACAAATGATGGTGTCCACGTATGCCACTCAAAGCTCATTGCAATCTCGGACAACCATGCTGTATCGGGCCCCGTGCACGCAAGCGAAATCAGAGTGCCCATTGCACGCACCAGATTCTGATACTCACCCAGCACGTAGCGTTGGCGCATTTCCTGCCTCAATACCGCTTGCTTGTACCCTCTTCTACTAGCGTCAAGCATCATCGATGCAACTGTCACCCATTTGTATGAACTTGCGGAAAAGAGATGACGCCACTTGTAGATTCGCTCAAACGTCTCCCGGTCGAGAGCCTCGGGTCGTCTGATCAACGCATCGACAAGTTCCTGAGCATCGACCAATGATTTAGAGCGTTTCATCGAGGCCCACAGACTCCCTCTCTTTTGGTCATCCATCTTTGCAAGGGTGTCCCCCGGAAGCGTCAGGAGGCCGGGCAAGAAGGTCGCGGAGCCGACAATCACCGCTCCGTTCATAAATATGACTGGACCAGCCGTGTCGATAAGGAGCACCTCCCGGCATTCCCCATCCGAATCCCTGACTGTCGATGATAGTGCGGTCGCCAGTTCACCGTCGCGCTCAAGGGTAAGACCAATGGCAATGCGTTGGGTTATCAAACGCTCAATTGCGTCCAGCTCTGCCACATAGAAACCCAAGCGTTCCCCATCAGTCTTCCTCACACTATCGCCTCACTCTCAGATTTCTCTTAAGTCCAAAAACGGACCGCTTGAAGGGCCAACACTGACCGATCCTCAATAAGGATTATATTTACTTTCCTGAATTTTGTTTTTCGCACTCCCCCAAGGACAGCAGCAACGAAGGTGACTCTTTGCACGGCTACGGTGTAAAGCCAGAAGCTGTCTAATGGGGGTTAAGAGACGTGGCGGCGAATTGGCGGCGCGAGGATGCGCGTTCTCGGGCGGCGGCCGCGGGGACGGATGCCTATCGCTCGGACGGCGCCGTGAACGACACGAGAGCCGCCCGCGCGAAATCGGACAACGGTTTCGAACGGCGGGTTCCGCTGTCTATCTGCACCAGTACAGCTTTCGCGAAAGCCGCGCATTCTCCATTCTGGAATAGACCCTGCTCCAGGTGGATCGACGCGCGGCCTATCGATGCGACACGCGAGCCTATCTCGACGTTGCCCGGCCAACGCAGTTCGGCGCGGAATTCTAGCGCCACGCTGGCGATCACGAACTCGGCCCCGTTTTCGGCAAGCGTCCCTTGCGAGCCGTAGAGAATTTCAACGCGTCCGGTTTCGAGAAAAGTCGAAAACACGGCATTGTTGACATGCCCTTGTCGGTCGGTATCGCCGTAACGGATCTTGTCGAAAGTCAGGATTGGGAAATCGTTGGGTGCATAACTGGTCATGGGTATTCCGCTCGAACCGCCAACGGTACGCCGACGGATTGTCATTTACGATCGCGGGAGTAGAACTATCCGGGCTGGTAGACCTCGATCAAGCCGTATTCCTCGCGACGTTCCGGTGTGCACGGGCTAAGCTGACGCATACGCCACGCCCCGCTTGGTCTGGTGCGAATCTGACCCTCAGGATTGAAGAGTCTGGATTTAGCGAACGGGCCGATCGACAGGCGACGAATTCTTGATCGCCGAAATCAGTTCTTCCGTTGCGAGAATTTCATGTGCATAGGTAGGGCCGTCAATGTTCATCGCCGCATGCAATGCCTCATGCGAACGCGCTGACGTCGCATCCCGAACCAGCGTAACGTGGTAACCAAGCTCCATTCCGATTCGCCCAGTCGCCTCGATGCAGGTATTCGCGAGCAAACCGACCAGGATAATCTTCTCTTTGTAGTTACGCTTAAGCTGAAGGTCAAGATCCGTATTCGGAAATCCGCTGGACGCCCAATGTTCCGTCGCAACAATGTCGCCCGGCAGCACCTTGAAATCGTCGTGAAACGTTCCGCCCCACGTGTCCTTGGCAAAGGACTGTCGTTCTGCCGCGCCCAACTGATAGGGCGACGGGTATTTCCAGTTGACATAGTTCCCCGACTCCCAGCGGTGATGAGGCACGTGAAAAATGCTGATGCCCGCCTCACGCGCAGTCCGGACCACCGTCCGAAGGTTCTCCAGCATATTGTTTTCTTTCGCAATATCCTTGATCCATGGGAAGAGCTTTCCCCCCTCGCTCAGGAAGTCGTTGTAGAGGTCAACGCACAGCACTGCCGTAATTTTTGGTTCATACGTAGCCATCGCAATATCCTTGATCTCGCAAGAAGTAGCCGCCGAACGGTCAATTCAAAGTTGAGTTACAAAAGTAGCGTTCATACATAATCCAAGTTCTGCGTAACGCGATATGTCTGGCAAGAGTCATCCTTGACGTCCAGTTAACGACTAACAGAAGAACAACATGCTCAATGAGCGCAGCGTAGTGCGACGCAGGACTCGCCACACCGGAAATGGTGCGCATTGTCAGTGCGGCGTCGAATTCAATACCGAACCCACTGAGACGGAGCTGCCGTCACGACAGGCGAACGAGTGCTTTGCCAAAGTTCCGGCCAGCCAGCATGCCGATGAAAGCCTCCGGCGCTTTCTCGAGGCCATCAACGATGTCTTCACGATAGCTGATATCGCCGGAGCGAACTCTGGGGCCGATCTCCCGCAGGAACGCATCATAGTGTTCTTCGACGAATTCAACGTTGATGAAACCACGCACCAGCAGGCTTCGACGTACGATCTCGAGCATCGTGATCGGCAGCTGATCCCGCTCGCCGCCGCCGGCGCCGTTATAGTGCGCGATGACACCGCAAACCGGCACCCGCGCAAAGCGATTGAGTAGCGGCAGGACTGCTTGCCAGATCGGGCCGCCCACATTCTCGAAGTAGACGTCGATGCCGTTCGGGCAGGCTTTGGCCAGTTTTTCCGCCAGTCCTTCGGATCGGTGATCTACTACAGCGTCGAAAGCGAGCACATCGCGGACATACGCGCATTTCTCCGCGCCGCCCGCGATTCCGACCACGCGGGCGCCGGCCAATCTGGCGAGCTGGCCGACGAGCGAGCCGACTGGGCCGCTCGCTGCCGCAACGACGACTGTCTCACCGGGCTTCGGTTGGCCAATCACCTTCATGCCGGAATAGGCGGTGAAGCCAGGCATACCCAGCACGCCCAGGACCGTTGTGATAGGTGCCAAAGCAGGATCAATACGACGCAGCCCTTCAACACTGATCGCCGCATGCGTGCGCCAACCGCTGCGTGCCTGAACCAGATTGCCCGGTCGGTAGTCTGGATGCCGCGATTCGACAACCTCGGCAACCGTCTCGCCTTCCATCGGTTCGCCAATCTCGACCGGCCGGGCATAGGACTTAGACGTGCTCATACGGCCGCGCATATAGGGGTCGAGTGATAGGTAACGGGCGCGAACCAGGACCTCGCCGTCTGCGGGAACCGGCATCTGTCCGCTCTCCAAGCGGAAATTCTCGGCGACAGGCGCCCCGGTTGGCCGAGATGCGAGAACAATTTGTTGATAGAGGTCTGCCATATGTGCTCCTGAGTTCTTTCACAGAAAAACGATATAGTCGGCCACGGCACGCCGGCGTATAGCTCGTCGCCACCATTCATTCCCGGCCGAAGCCGGGATATTCGCGTTTGCCGATGGGAACCCCGTTGTGGCGGAGAATGTTGTGAGTCGTCACTAGGTGGAAATAGAAGTTCGGCAGGGCGAAATTCAGAAGATAATCCTGTCCGCACTGCTGCCGCGAGGCACCACCAGCATTGTATGAAACCGTTCGTTCACCGCTCCCGGCGAACTGCTCCGCCCGGAAGGTCCTGAGATAGTTGTCGGTCACATCGATTCGTTGCCGCAACTCTTCCAGCGTGACTTCGGCATCAGCGAAGCGGGGGGGTGAAAGATCGGTCAGTCGCGCTACGGCGAACTTTGCCGTATCACTCGCCCGTTGGATCTGACTACCCAATGGCAGCATGTCGGGCGCAAGCCGAGCGCCAACCAAGATGTCGACATCGAAGTCTCGCGCCGCAGCATAAGCAGCGGCCCGTTCCAACACCACCGAGAGAACGTCGAGGCCGCGGAGAAAAACGGGAATTGAAGCCCTGTACATCGAAAGAGTCATCGTCCGCATCCTGATAGACTTTTATAAGACGTGAAGGAGTGCAGCGGGCGCTCCATCGCTCCATACCCGTTGTTCGGGACCAGACGAAGGGGATCTTCCGCTGCCGCCGTAAGCATCGGACTTAGAAGAGCTCCAACGTGGATATTGGCAAGAACCACGAGTTCGACGCCAGACTCAGCCATGGTTTTCAAACATGACTTCCGCTACCGTTGGCACCAACTTTCCAGAGGCGTGCTGTCGAACAGAGGGGGAATACTTGGCCAGGTGACTCTTCGGGGAACGCCCATCCACTTCCCTTGCTTCAGACATCAACGGGCAGTCTTCGAACAATTCCGATATCCATTCAACGAAAGCACGAACCTTGGACGCGAGGTGGCGATTGTGCGGATAAACGGCGGCAATAGGCGTGGAGCGAGGTTTGCACGCCGGCAACACCTCGACGAGCTGCCCGCTCGCCAGATATTGGGCGAGCATGAACGTGGGGCTCTGGATGATGCCCGCCCCGTCGACACCGCACATTACATAGGCATCGGCATCATTCACCGACAGCCCTCCTTTCATTTTCACTTCGGACGAATGTCCCGAGATCGTGAAATTGAATGGAGTATTCCGTCCGGTGCGGCTCGAGAAATACTGCACGGCTATGTGCTGCTGAAGTTCGTCAATAACCTGCGGCACGCCGTGTCGGCAAATGTAGTCAGGACTGGCTGCGGTTAGCGTCAGCAGGTTGCCAAGCTTTCGAGCGACGAGTTCGGAGTCCTCGAGTTCACCGACGCGAATCGCACAATCCACACCATCCCGAATCAGGTCAACGGGCGTATCACCGAAACCGATCGTCAGCTCGATGTGCGGATACCGCGTCCGGAAGTCTCCGATGTTCGGTATCACGATCAGTCGACCGATCGACGCCGGCATATCCAGTCGAAGCTTTCCTCGCGGTCCCATCTTGGTGCTTGCGAATGAGTCTTCCGCCTCATCAATCTCAGCGAGAATTCCGACGCAGCGCTCATAGTATTCTGCCCCTTCAAGAGTTAGCCTCAGGCGTCGCGTTGTTCGTTGCATCAGATGGACCTGCAGATGCGCCTCGAGCTTCTTTATGATATTTGTAGCAGACGCGCGCGGGAGATTGAGCGAGTCAGCGGCCCGAGAGAAGCTATTCATCTCGACCACTTTTGTGAAAACCTGCATTGCCTGAAGCCGGTCCATGTTGCCTCACATCGGCTACCACTAGCCGTCCTGGAAGAAATCGAAGAAGGCGGATTCCGGATTGTTACACCGGAACGAATTGTATTCTGGATTATAGCAATTTATCTCTTTTTTCGATTGTGTCACACTTTCTCATCTAGCCAGAACTATCTGGCGCACATACGTCAGCCAGAATATGCAATCTATGAATCATTCCGAGGTGGCGGTCGAAGATATCTTCCTGACCGGCCACACGCAGGAGATCGCGTTGCGCAGCTATCGTCCAGCGGTCTCGGATTCGGTGTTACCAATCGTCATTTACTTCCACGGAGGCGGTTTCGTCCGTGGCTGCCTGGAGGATGCAGGATGTGCCGCCAGCACGATTGCATCAAGAACTCCAGCGTGGGTAATCTCCGTTGGCTATTCCCTCGCGCCTCGATTCCCTTTTCCAGTCGCACTGGAGGACGGGTTACGCGCAACCCGTTGGGCTGTCGAGAATGCGCGCAGATATAACGCGGATGTCAACCGTATAGGTGTTGCGGGGCACGATGCAGGTGGCAATCTCGCCACTTGCCTCGCAGCGAGGGCACGCGATCGGGGGGAATTTTCATTCAAAGGGCAAGCATTGCTCGCTCCGTTGCTCGATCCAAGCATGACAAGAATCGCCCACGCCAACGAAGTATCTTCCCCAGACTTTAGCGTAAGAGAGTGCGCACAAAGCTATCGAGCCTACCTGCCGATAGTGTCGGACCGCCTACATCCCTATGCTGCACCCCTTGAGTCAAGACGTCTTGCTGGACTGCCGCCTACTCTGATTGCGAGTGCCCAAAACGATTTGCTGTACGTCGAGGCAGAAAATTACGCTGGACATCTGATAGCTGCGGGGGTTCTGACCGAAGTTACCAGGTACTCGAATGTTTCACATCAAGAACTGGCGACACACCCGGTTGTGCTCGCCGACGTTTCGGCATTCTTTGCAAAGCGCCTCGGCATTGCAGCAAAAGGACGTTGACTCCAATAATCCAGTGGTCCGGTGCAGACTACGCACTCGACTGTGCAACGCCAACGCGACGAGGTAACAATTCGTCGGATTTCAAGTGACGCGCATCGCCGGCCGCTCCACACTCGGTGGAAATATGCGCCACACACCGTCCCGATGACGAAAAAAGAATAATGCAACCGGGCCTGCTGCAGTCAAAGTTTCGACTCGTACACAGCACTCGTGTTTGGATCGCCGATTTCTGAACCTGGTAACCCGAACCCCGTTCGCCGGATCCGGCGCGAGCCAGTGTTCGACCATCGCGCGCAACGAGTCTTTCGCACTATTCACGCCCCCTCCTTCCCGCGTTACCACGTGGATCACACGTTCCGTTCGTAGTCGAACGGGACGCGGATCGAGACAACCGTGCCCACGCCGGGCGTGCTGTCGATCGATAGCGAACCGCCTATAGACCGGGCGCGCTCGCTCATACCGAGCAGACCATACGAATAGACTTTGCGTGCCGTAGCCAGATCAAAGCCGCAGCCGTCATCGCTAACGTGGAGCTCGAGAGCGGTCGCCGTACTGGTCAACGTGACATCCGCCCGTGTCGCCCGTGCATGACGGGCAATATTGGTCAGTGACGCCTGGACGATGCGGAACACGGCGGTAGCGCGCGTATCCGGCAGACAGAGCTCACCGCCATTGAAACGGAGCTGGCACGGGATTCCATTTCGGCGGCCAAAATCTTCGACCAGCCACTCAAGCGACGCAACAATCCCAAAGTTAAGCGCAGCAGGGCGTAGATGGTTCGCGACATTTCGCACCATCCAGATGGTCTTTTCAACTAGCTCGCGCATGTCGTCCGCTTTCTCCGCCGCGACCGAATCACCGACGAGACGCATCTTGAGCAGCGAAATGTCCAGTTTCAGGGCAGTAAGAAGTTGGCCCAGCTCGTCGTGCATTTCCATCGCGATACGCTTTCTCTCGTCCTCGCGAATCGCCTCCATATATGCCGATAGCCCGCGAAACCGTTCACGCGACCAGAACAGTGCCTGCTCAATGGGCTTGCGTTCCATGACATCGTTCAAGCCGACGTCAGGTGGTTGTACTTTCCGTGCGAAATCTGGCGGCATAATCCTGAGAATCCCCGTGGATCAACAACTTGCAAAATCACCGAATGCGGGAAAATCGCAGAATCGCCGAGCCGTACTGCAAACAGCTCTTCGCGCGACAACCGATAAATTTTGCACCATTCGGACGATTACCCTAAGGGACATCTGCTCGCGCAAGTTGCGCGAGCTTGGCAAACTCGATCTCTCACTGGCAGCCGTCGATTCTTCGCCGGCGCGAGCCGTTAGGGCGGGCAAAAAAACTGACCCGAATCCCGCTTGTCGCCCGCGACCCGTTCCAAACACCACATCCTCGCCGATGACAATGGCGTCCCCATCAGTGCCATCCTAACGGGCGCAAACCGCAACGACGTTACTCAGTTGCTGCCGCTCGTCGACGCCATTGCGCCGATTCGCGATGTAGGCGTCCGGTCGCTCTAGACGCCCAAAGTTGTTTGCATCGATCGCGGCTACGACTCCGAACCACGCCGCCCGAAATTTCGCAGATGCGACATCAAGCCGATGATCGCAAAGTGCCGGACCAAGCACCACAGTGTGCTTTGCAAGTTTCGCTGTACAGTAAAGCGCACTCAAGTATGACTCAACAACTTTCGTAGCCTTCGCATCCGCTTTGAGCGTCGCGCCGACATTCTCAGAGTATTCCGACACTGGATTGCTTCCTCGTCCGCTGGAACAGTTCCAGACGCACCAAGAAGTCTTTTTTGAACAGTCTCTCAGATCGCCAGGGTTCCACATTTCCGGCGTTGAGAAAAAAGGGCATCGAGCCTAGGCCCGACGCGACCGAGAAGGTCTAGCTATGGCGAGAGCACAACTGCTAGAACCTGATAGCCCGACACTCAGTGTCGCCTGACCTCCGACACCGCTTCAATTCAATCAGCTCATCGAACTTGCCTCTGAAAGTGTCGAAGCATTTCGAGACAGAGGTTGGTCTCAACAAGCAACGCAGAATGGTAGTCGGCTGGAAGGATCGTATCGTCCATCGCCGCCATGACGTCTTCGATAGCAATTTTGAACGATATGATCGCTTCGTCGCGCTGCGCACGAGTTAGCAAAGGTACAACCGCATCCGCCAACTTCGATAAGACAATCGATCTTGCTCCGAGACGCGAAACCACAGCGCCACTGGAATTCATCAGACTTGCCATCGTCTTCAACAAGCTGTCTTCTGCATTCAAGTTTTCTACCCCACGTAAGCGGCTCAAATGCACGAGCGTTAACGTTCCCTCAAGCTTCCGGACTTCCCAACGCCAAAATTGCTTGGCAGGAAAAGGCCGAACGCGCGCGACAGGGGGGACGGCACGCCGGCAAAGTGATTCATCCCACACCTCGAACTTTGCCTCAGCTCGGCGCTAGCCGAAAGACCACTTCGAGCAATAAGAGTTATTCCATAATGCTATAGGCCTTCAGCTTATGTTCGATCCCCGATGGTCTGCGCCTTCCTGCGGCGCGAGTTTGTTATCCGGCCACCGTCGAGTGTTCGTGGAACATTTCATCTTCACACAGAAACTGCGAAAATTTCGGCTGCCCGATATCCAAACGATGCTGACAGCGGAGCGAGCCAAAGATATACCTCGCCCGCGACAGAGTATCAGCCGCGGATCTCCCGTCCCGCTGCCCCCAACAGCACGCGAATCGACGTTCGCTCGTCAAGTTCCAACTGTGCACAATGGCCCAGCATCGTTTGTTTCGCTCCGACTTTTTGAATTCCGAAGAGCAAACACACACGCCAGCAGCGGATGCGTTGGCTTGCGCAACCAAGGTTCCTCGACGTCTACTATCTGGCCGTGCGAATCGCCGCGCCCTCCGGCCAACAGCCTACGCCTTATAGCGAGTGAACGAAAAATCGTAGAACGAGATAACATATATTTCATTCTGATATGGTAACCATGTATATACACTTATTTCGCCGAAACCCCCGACTGGCGGTAAAGAACTCTGCCGTAGGTACGGAACGTCCGTCCAGCCGCAATCTCATTGAGTCTCTTCGCCCAGTCTGGAACGACTTCCTGTAGCCTGTGTGATTTTAAATCTGTCTATACTACGTAATACTATCTAAATCAAAGAGCAAGGTTCATACTTCACAATTATCCACTAGTCGGTTTTTTCAGAATGTGCATTTGCATTAGAGGTAGTCGATAATCAAGGAAAATCAATGCCGCTCCCTGAATCTCTTGGTATCTTTGGAAGCCACTCGAACTTGCCAGGCTCTTCTCCTCAGGGCATCGGATCTGCAGGTTCGATCGTCGCGCGCGCCACTGCTGAACTACTCGCGACGGGTCACGCACGAAGTGCACTGAGGGCAGGTGCACTGGCACCCGGCTTCGAGTCAACCAGTCACGACGGCGCATCAGTGTCTTCTGATCGAATGCTATCCGACGGTGCACTGATAGTAAGCTTTGACGCAGGTATGTGGCAGTCCAATTCAGGTTACGAACTAGATGCTCTGCAGGATGCGCTGGCGACCTTGCGGCAAACGGAAGCGCACATCGTGGTAGTAACGTCGCAGAGTCCGCAAAATTGTCAACGGATTGCTGCAGCAGTGAATCTTGACTTTCCTTTGTTGAGTGATACGCGTAACCTCATCGCGACGCGCTTCGGTGTGTGCAACGCACTCCCGCCATATCTTGTTGACCATTACAAGCGGCAAGGTGAGTCTCTACCGGGCTTCTCCGACGACGAAACATGGACACTTCCGGCTCCGTCCCGCTACGTCATTGGAAAAGATGGAATCATCGCGTATGCAGAGGTAAACGCTGGATACGGGCGGCTCCTTCCTCCTGCCACGCTTGTTCCAGTGCTCCGATCCCGCCGCGGATGATAGTGACACAGGAATGAGATGGCGCCGCTACCTTACCCAAGAAATCCGTTTCGGACGATAACGCCAATGCGGTTTCCAGATCTCTGCGTTTCACAGCGACATTGATACGAGATTTAACTCTTCGTATCCGCAATCCTGCTGAACCAATGCGGACTTTCCTACTTGATTTAGGACTTCCTCCATGAACGCGGCGAAGGCACGCACCTTTGCGCTTGGACGACGTCCTGTTGGAAATAGCGCCCATACGTCAATCGAAGGTAGTGTCCAATCGGCAAGAACTGGAACAACGACCCCCGAAGCGAGTTCTGCCCTGAAGATCCATTCCGGCACTACAGCCAATCCAAGGTTCCCCAACACTGCCGCTCGAATACCCTCGGTTACGGTGGTTCTGAAACGTCCGGTGACGGCCACCGACACCTCTGCGCCATCCCGCCTGAACGCCCAAACACTGCCCCCCCTACCGGGATCGCTAACAATAGTCTGATGTCCTGCCAGATCAGCAGGAACCCCCGGTTCCCCGTAGGCTTCGATATAGGATGGGGTACCCACGACGATCCTTCGCTCTTGCGCGAGTCTTCGCGCAGTCATGCTGGAGTCTTGCAAATCGCCCAACCTTAAGGCTAGATCTATACCGTTTTCCAGCAGGTCGATGTTCTCGTCACTCAGAACCATATCCACGACCAGTTCCGGGTGCTCGTCCATGAAAGCACCTAGGAACGGGATTATCTTTAACGTGGCCACCGTGATTGGAACACACACTCTCAAACGTCCAGTCAACCCTCCAGCCGACTCCCGTGCCGCAGATTCGGCCTCTCGAGCCTGATCGATGGCGACCGTTGCACGTTCGTAAAACTGCTGGCCGGCCTCGGTAGGCACCAAGCCTCTGGTCGTCCGGAAAAGCAGGCGAATGCCCAACCGATCCTCAAGCTGAGCAATTGATTTGGAAACGGTCGGTTGCTTGATGTGTCGCAAGCGCGCCGCGCCAGAGAACGACCCAGCGTCTACGACGCACACAAATGTCTCCATCGCGGCCAGTCTGTCCACTGTATCCACCCTCCGAAGTCTGACTGCTCACGTCGCCCGGTGCCAACAAAGGGCTTCGTGAGTGTTGGCCATACTGTGGCTCGTCCCAAATCGTTATGGGAGCCCAAGCAGTGATGTCGAGTCTCCCGGTCAGGCCCTGCTTCTCCTGCACCCCGGAGATTCACCAGTTCATTGCCGTGCGTCGCAATCAAACATTCCAGAATGGTCTCGCCTAAAGCGGCGCACCGTACATGCATTTTTAAAAGAACGCATAAAACTGCTGAATTAAACAATCACATCCCGATATGTGGATTATACACATACGCCTGATGTTGGGATGACATAGATTATGAAATTCAAGTGCCATTCGCGGTTGAGGATGGGCGCCTGTAGTTCAATTTTTTGCTTGGCCCAACCACGGTCCGTAACCACGATATGCCACACATCACGGGGGATTGCCAATTTTCGGGGATGTATATGTCCATCCGATGTTTTTTTTGCTTGGCAAACGAGGAATGACTGCGTCCGTGATCCGGTACCTGACAAATGCTGAGGAATGAAGTACACGGTCCAGCCTGCCTGGTCGTAGCAGAAAGATATCATCCACCAGAGACATCATATCGATCGTCGATCCATCGGCTCCAAATCAGAACTTCTGGCGTATGATATAAATCCAAAACTTGCGAGGCTTGTGTTGGCCTGAATCTTACCGATGGAGGTTGACTTTGCTGCCGAAGGCACCGACACGAAGTACATCCTGCGTCACGCTAATCGTGCACTTCAAGTCGTGGCGAGCAACAGCGCGAGTACGCGTGGAGACGTTCGGTCTCAAGTGCAACGCAATAAAGCAATATTGCGCTTCGATGCCTCGAGTTCGACCGACGGATACGACGTGCTAGTCGCATTGCTCCTAGGCATCCTGCGGGGTATGCCTGCCAGCCTACAAAGTCTTTTTCTTTTTCACCGGGCGCCGCTAGAGTCCCAGCAATCGCCCTAGAACACTTATAACAACGCAAGTGTTGTCGCCCTGATGCAAGATCGTCGGATGGCACGAATCCACCTAGACGATGGCCGCTTGCAGCATCGACCTTGCGAAACGGAACCCTCTGCGGAAGACATCGGTGACGCCGGCCAGGCGGATAGTGGTCGGCTTCCGGTAGTTGGTGACCGTGCCGCAAAGCGGCAGCGTCGTCCACACGTTCACTTCGAACGGTCGACCTGAAAGAAGAATGGGACCACGCTCCTCACGTGCGCGCGCATTCCTTCGCGAAAGAATAGATTCACGCTTAGGGCATACGCTGCGCTGCTCGGCCTGAGATTCTGCTTTAGACGCAATTGCCCCTACCCACCGCAGCCGTTCGAGCCATCGTCGGCTCTTCGACGATCGTTCAAGCTGCGACGGACATGGACATAAGCACCTTGGGCGACGAAAGAAGCGCACTTGCAAAGTATGGTGAGCAGCTCCGATACGTGTGACAACCGGATGAGAATCGATTCTTTCATTTAATGAGAAAGTATCTTGCTCATACAGCCGTAAATAAAACATTCTCATCTGACGATAGCCGAGGTGTCAGCGCAAGTCTGATTGCTGCGATCGCGCAGCAATGGAAGGCTGCTTCAATGGCCTGGAGAGCGAGCGGTTGGATGGCAGGAGACGCAGTCTTCAGGAAGCTATTGCGGATCTCTCCAAGTACATCGAGACGTTTTATAGCCGCAGTCGTCGGCATTCGAATAGGCTTTAAGGTTTCGGCTGCGCGCATCATCCTCGCCAGCACTGGATACCACGTGCACGATCCGAAAAAGGGACAAGGGGAAGGCGATAGCTTCGCCCTCGCTACCGCTGAGCAATTCAAGTCGACAGTTATGGAAGTATTCCTCATCACCTTCGGTATCGCTCGTCCGAACCGTCTTATTGCAACACAACCAACGAGAGTGCCATGACGATCTCCCGACGCTTGAGCCTTACGTTAGCCGTAGCCTTACTCGCCTTGATTTTTGTCGGAGGTCTCGGCGTCTGGCGGCTCAACCAGGCGCAACAGCGTTTTGAATATGTTCAGGTTAATATCCTTCCTAGCATCATGGAACTGAAGGATGCCAAGTTCGATGTTAGCGAACTCGCTCGGCTGAATTTACGGTATCTCCTGACTGCTGATGACACCGGCAGAACCGCAGCCAATCAAGATATCGACGCTCTCAATAAGAACCTAGATCAACATATTGCAACCTACGAGCGCGACGACGTCTCGGACGACACTGATCGCCAGATGCTCGAAATCGACAAGGCGAATCTCGCCGCTTACCGGGAAGCCATACAAAATTTTCTGGCGAAAGTCCGCGGCGGCGACCTGGATGGCGCCAAGGCCACTCTGATCAACGGCGAGGCGCGCAATGGAGTCTTGAAGTTAGCGACAAGTTTGGATAGGCAAATCGACTACAACAACAAGCTCGGCAACGATCTACGCGCTGCAAACAACGCTGCGTACTCGCAGGCCTTCTGGCTTTTGCTTAGCTGCATTGCGTTGGCGCTCGTGGTGAGCGGCGGCCTGGGCCTCCAGCTTTTCCGCCTGATAACGTCGGGGCTGAACAATATCCAGCAGACGTTGCAGCAAGTAAGCCAATCTCTGGACCTGACCCATACGGTGAAGGTTGAACGCATGGACGAGATCGGTCACACCGCGACGGCTTTCAATGCCTTGCTAGCGCGCGTGGCGGAAGTCGTCGGTGAAGTCCGGCGCTCGGCCAGTTCTGTCAGCGTCGCCTCCAGGCAAATCGCGACTGGCAACGCCGATCTGTCGCAGCGCACAGAAGAACAGGCGACCTCACTGGAGGAAACTGCCTCAAGCATGGAAGAGCTGACAGCTACGGTTCGGCAGAACGCGGATAACGCTAGACAAGCAACCACGCTGGCGAATACCGCGTCGGAGGTGGCGCAGCGTGGCGGCGAAGTGGTCGGGCGCGTGGTCGAGACGATGCACGGGATTTCCGGCAGCTCGACCAAAATCGCCGAGATCATCAGCGTGATCGAGGGCATTGCGTTCCAGACCAACATTCTGGCGCTCAATGCTGCGGTCGAAGCCGCTCGCGCAGGGGAACAGGGTCGGGGGTTTGCCGTCGTGGCTGGCGAGGTGCGCACGCTCGCCCAACGTAGTGCGACGGCGGCCAAGGAAATCAAGGATTTGATTAGCGACTCAGTGAATCGGGTGGACACCGGCTCGAAGCTCGTCGATGAAGCGGGCAGCACGATCAGTGAAATCGTCCAGTCGGTGAAGCGGGTGACCGACATTGTGGGCGAAATCTCGTCGGCATCCGAAGAACAGCGCACCGGCATCGAGCAGGTCAATCAGGCGGTCATCCAGATGGACCAGGTAACCCAGCAGAACGCGGCGCTGGTCGAAGAAGCCTCAGCCGCTGCGCAGTCAATGGCCGACCAGGCCGCGACGTTGCAAGAGGCGGTGGCAGTCTTCAGGATCGCTGGCACGGGACCATCCGCGTCCCGGGTGGTCACACCGCGGAGCGTATCACCTCGGTCGGCACCGGAAGTTCGCACGTCCTCACGTACAACGTCAGCGAAAGTGACGCCTGTCGATACCGCAGCGAGAAGCGCCGTAGTCCCGCCGGATACCGGCGCTGCGGATTGGAAGGAATTCTGAGGAGGAGACGTGAAAGATTCTGACGAAGTACTGAACCACATGAGCAGGCTCGTGACGGACAACACAAAGATTATCAGCGTCCTTGGCGCAAGGGTCATGGTGCTGGGCAAGTTCTTTGATGCAGCCCTGCCCCAGCTCACGTCCTTGCAGCGTGGCGAGGTCACTCGATCGTTTCGACAGGGCATAGAAGATATCCTGTCGCTGATGGACGATGTGGCACTGCCCGCCGAATATTACCCGGCACTGCTTGATCTCACCAATACGATCCTCGCGGCACTGGGTCAGAAGTCAGCCACCCGTCTGTAGCCGCATCGGCGCGGCTTTATTCGGGCTTCAAGTTTCGCTTGTGGGGGCTGGCGATCGAACGTTGGGGTAACCCCACCAGCCATACCGGTCGCAGCCACGGCCGTCGCGACGCAGATGCCGTTCCATCACAAACCAGCTATCCGCTAGTTTAACGACGAACCCGTTCTACCGTGCAAACTTCTGGCCCCGGCCGGGACCCGCCGTTCAGAGATGTTCCAGAACCGAACTCAACAGGGAACCCACTTACTCCTGTGATATCCACCGTGTCCAGCCGCGCAGCCTCCCAAGGAATCTCAACATGACATCTCGTCGTCTACCTAAAAACCGAGTTGCGCGTCGTCGTTCCAACATCACTACGCGCGTTGTCCCCGGCGCTACCTCTTCGGCCTTTGAGGAAATCACCCGCGTTGCAGGCACGATCGGCCTGGTGCCGATCGTTGCCGTGGCCCTGCAAGCCCGAGACTCACCGTGGCGTCATTCAGTTGCCGGCTCATCCGCCAAAGAGTGGATGACCGTTGACGCCGAATTCGCCCTGCTGATGGCGGGCGATCGCCACCGAGTGGACGCGATCAGCGTGGCCAACGATCCCGAGCTTGCCTGGGCTCCGCTCATCGCATCCGGTCACCGACGTCACCGGACGGAACGTGGCGATTTTTGCTGTGGGACACAACGTGCGTGAACGCAGGCGGCTCGAACAAGCCTTGACCGAGAGTGAACGCAGATATCGCGAGCTCTACGAACGCACGCCGGCGATGCTGCAATCGATCGACGTGCAAGGCAGACTCCTAAGCGTGAGCGACTTATGGCTCCGCACCCTGGGGTATAGCCGCGACGAGGTACTGGGGCGGTTCTCATCCGACTTCCTGAGCCCTGCATCGCGCGAGTACGCCCGTCAGGTCGTGCTTCCCGAGTTCTTTCGCGTCGGCCACTGTCGCAACGTCGAATACGAAATGGTGTGCAAGGACGGTGAAGTGCTCACGGTATTGTTGTCAGCCGTTCTCGAAAGACAGAGCGATGGCACACCATTACGGTCCATGGCGGTTATCGAGGATATCACCGGCCGCAGGAAAACCGAGGCAACCCTGCTCGAGAGCGAACACCGGTATCGCGCGCTTTTTGAACACATGCAGGTTGGGTTCGTATTGCTGGATATCGTCAGTGATGCAAGCGCAAAGATTGTTGACTTCCTCTTCATCGCGGCCAATCCGACCTTCTTAAGGATGGCTAATGTTTCGTTCGATCGCTTGATCGGCAAGAAGGTCTCAGAAGTGTTTGCAGCGCGAGCTGAACCGAAATGGGACTGGCTCAGTACACTGACTTCTGTGGTCCTAACCGGCGAACCGGTTGCTCGGCAGGACGTGCCTGCCGCAAAGGGCGGCTGGTTTGATATGGTCGCATATCGTCCCGGCCCCGATCAATGCGCTGTCCTGGTCCTCGAGGCCACGGAGCGCAAACGGATGCAAGCGACCTTGGCCGAACAGCATGAGTTCTTGCAGGTAACGTTGCATTCGATCGGGGACGGCGTCGTCACAACCGACCGCAATGGGTTTGTCACTTATCTGAATCCCGTCGCAGAGCGGCTAACGGGGTGGTCTATTGCCCTAGCGCGCGGTCGTTACCTGAAGGACGTCTTTGATGCCCGTAAGGAGTCGACCCGCGAAAGTGCTCCGAATCTCGTCAAGCAGTGCCTGACCGAAAATCGCGTCGTGGGAAGTGCTGGCAACCTTGTCCTGATATCACGGGATGGCGCGGAACATTCGATCAAGGATTCTGCTGCCCCGATCGTCAGTAAAATTGGTGAAGTGCTGGGCGTCGTACTGGTGTTCCACGATGTGACGGAAGAGCGTCGGCTTGCGAGGGAGACGAGCTACCGCGCCACGCACGACGCGCTGACTGGCTTACTCAATCGCGCGGAATTCGAAACACAACTTCATCGCGTGCTAGCCCATGCGCGCGAAGAAGGCAGTCGACATGCCATGCTGTACATCGACCTAGATCAGTTCAAGGTCGTGAACGATACCTCCGGTCACCTCGCCGGTGATCAGTTGCTGCAACAGGTGACGGCGCAACTGGTCCTGTGTATCCGGGCAGCCGATACGCTGGCCCGGCTAGGAGGCGACGAGTTCGGCATCATTCTGGAACTTTGCGACACGGAACATGCCCGCCGGATCGCCACCCAGATCTCCGAACGCCTCGATGAGTTTCGATTTGTATATAACGAACGGCGGTTTCATATTGGTGCAAGCATCGGTCTGGTTCCCATTGACGGCCGCTGGCTGACCACTGCGGCCGTGCTCCAGGCTGCGGACAGTGCATGCTATGCCGCCAAGGACGCAGGGCGTAACCGGGTGCACACGTGGTTTGACGCGGATGAAGTCGTTCTTGCGCGACATGGCGAGATGCAATGGGTTACACGTCTCGAGCAAGCCCTCGACGAAGACCGTTTCGAACTATATGCCCAGCGCGTCCAGGCGCTTGATCGCGAGGAAAGAGGTGTCCGGTGTGAACTCCTGTTGCGTCTGCGTGAGCCGGATGGGAATCTGGTACTACCGGCTGTTTTTTTTACAGCGGCTGAGCGTTTCCAAATGGCCTCACGCATTGATCGCTGGGTGGTAAAACACGTATTCGCATGGATGGCACGCCATCACGACCGGTTGGACCACGTTGAAAGTGTCGCGGTGAACCTCTCCGGTCAGTCCATTGGTGACCGCGATTTCCATCGGTATGTAAGGGATCTGGCTGAGGCTTTGCAATTTGATACCCATAAGCTCTGCTTCGAAGTCACAGAAACCTCGGCGATCACAAATCTATCAGCGGCAACGGAGTTCATCCACTCGCTGAGGCTGCGGGGCATGCACTTCGCCCTGGACGATTTCGGGAGTGGTACCTCGTCGTTCGGTTATCTTAAAGCGCTGCCGGTTGACTACCTGAAGATCGATGGACAGTTCATTACCAATCTGGAACATGACCCCATTGATCGGGCAATGGTACGGTGTATCTGCGATGTGGCGAAGGCAGTCGGCAAGCAAACCATCGCGGAGTTTGTCGAAACCTCCGACGTCGCGGCATTACTGCGAGACATAGGAGTCGACTATATACAGGGGTACTATATCCATAGGCCTGCCCCCATGGAGGAAGTTCTGGTCCCTGAAGCCGACACACGTAGCTGACAAACAATAACGCGGGCACCGCGTGCCCGAAGCCAATCCTCACCAAGTCAAACTCGTGGATGAAGACGTCAGTCATTCGTACGGAGTTAGCAAAGCGGCTTGCTCTTGCGCCGTGCCCTCGACATATCGTTTCACGGAGCCGTAATCGGAAAAGACCGTAACTAACTCCTCGACCGCGTCGAAGCAATGCTTACACCTGGAACCTGTCGATCTCATGCAGGTTCCATACCGTGATCAAGGATCGTGGATTCGGCTCTCGATGACTTGAGAAACGAGAGCATCGATTGTGCAGCGTCCGCACTTTCGGCTGTCGCACATATGGCAGCCGAAAAGATGGTGATGACCTGAATCTCAGGCGGTAGGGAGCCAATAATGTCGATGCCCGGTAAGTGCATCAACTCGCTCAATTGCTGAAAACCAAGTTCAACCTCACCACGAGCGACAAGTGTGCCAACCGGAATTCCTGGCGGGGCCTGCACGATTCGCGGGGCGACCACGTTAGCGATTCCCCAGCGCTCAAACAATCGACTCAGGTGCGCACCGCTGGGACCGGTCGAGTAGCCAATCCTACGCGCAGCCAGAATAGCGGCGCGAACTGCCTGTTCATTGAATATCCCGGGTGGCGGCGCCCCCGCTGCAACCGCAACCGACACACCGGAACGGGCGAGATCGACGCGACTACCCACCTCAACCCGGCCGCCTGCGGCCAACCGGTCGATTGCTTCCGCAGCAAGCACGACAAAGTCAAACGACTCGCCTTCGAATACGCGTTGAAAAGCAGCGACACCGCCGACGGACTCAATTGTCACGTGCTGTTGCGACAGTCGCTCGTACTTTTCGACAAGCTGCGCCAACATGTTGCGGGTGGCCATGGAAGAGATACCTACGATCTCCGATCGATCTGAGATCCGACGAATGACCATATCTGCCGTCCTCTTCAATCTATATAACGAAGGCCCGCTTGTTGCAGCGGTCCGCGCATGTTGTACATGTCAAGGCCTAGCACGCCGGCAGCCAATCTGACACGCTTCTCGCCCTCGCTGGCTTCTCGTGCGGCCGCCTTTGCAAGAACCGAGTGTGCCGAAGCCGCTGGGACGACGACTATCCCGTCGCTGTCCGCCACAATGACATCGCCAGGATTCACCAGCGCCCCGGCACACACCACAGAGATATTCACGGAACCCGGCGTCGCCTTGACAGTTCCCCTGGCGGAAATGGCCTTGCTCCATACCGGAAACTTCATCTCGGTCAGTACGCGCACGTCGCGCACACCAGCATCGATAATCAGTCCCCGAGCGCCACGGGCCTTGAAGCTCGTCGCCAGCAAGTCACCGATGTAGCCATCGGTGCAGTCCGTCGTTACGGCGGCAACGACGACGTCGCCTGGCTGGGTCTGCTCCGCTGCGACATGCAGCATCCAGTTATCGCCCGGCTGCAACAGGACCGTCACAACTGTGCCGCAAGTACGCGCACCGAAATAGATCGGGCGCATATAGGGCTTTAGCAGGTCTGCGCGACCCATCGCCTCGTGCACGGTTGCCGACCCGAACGCTCCAAGTTTGGTGGCTGTATCGCCATCGGCGCGCTGAATATTTCGATATACAACACTCAGTTCATACATAATCAATCTCCTTTCGTTTTGAGCACTGCATCGAGGCGCGGATAGACACGTCGCGCGTTACCCTCGTAGATCTTGTAGCGGGTGTCCGAATCGATTTGTGCGGCTTCGACGTAGCGCCTGGTGTCGTCGAAATAGTGGCCCGTCTCCGGATCGATGCCACGCACGGCACCGATCATCTCGCTGGCAAACAGAATGTTCTCGACCGGAATCACACGCGTGAGCAGGTCAATGCCTGGCTGGTGATAGACACAGGTGTCAAAGAAGATATTGTCGAGCAGATGGTCCTTCAGCAACGACTTCTTCAGCTCCTGCGCGAGCCCGCGGAAGCGGCCCCAGTGGTAAGGCACTGCACCGCCGCCGTGCGGGATCACGAAGCGCAGGGTTGGAAAATCGTGGAACAGTTCCGATGTGAGGCACTGCATGAAGGCGGTCGTATCGGCATTCAGGTAGTGCGCGCCGGTAGTGTGAAAACACGCATTGCAGCTCGTACTCACATGAATCATTGCAGGGATGTCGTACTCCACCATCTTCTCGTAGATCGGATACCAGTAGCGGTCCGACAAAGGCGGGCTGGTCCAGTGACCGCCCGACGGATCCGGATTGAGATTGATCGCCACGTTGCCGTATTGCTCCACGCACTTGACGAGTTCGGGGATGCACGTTGCGATATCCACACCGGGGCTTTGCGGCAACATGGCTGCTGGAATGAAGTGATCGGGAAAAAGTTGGCTCACGCGATAACACAGTTCGTTGCACATCGCCGCCCAGGTGCTGGAGACTTCGAAGTCTCCAATGTGGTGCGCCATGAAACTCGCGCGAGGGCTAAAGATGGTCAAATTGAGGCTGCGCTCACGCATGAGCCGTAGCTGGTTGCTCTCGATCGATTCGCGCAATTCGTCATCGCCGATCCGCAATTCAGCCACCTTCGGCCTTTCGGCCGGATTGTTGATGCCCGCAATCTGGCGGCTTCGCCACGCCTCCAATGCCTTCGGCGCGGTGGTGTAGTGTCCATGAATGTCGATAATCATCGTTGCTTCCAGGGGTTAATAGTGTCGGACGATCTGTCACAAACTCCCGTCACGTCGATGTCCCCGTGCGCGACATTGTGACGCCGGGGTAAACATATGCGCAGGGTGCCCTCCCCGTATGTACGTTCCGACGAATTTTCTGTTAGTTCTTCATATGAGTAGGCGAGGTACATCAGATACAGGTCAATGTTGGCGCGCCCCTGATGCCAAGTCGTGATGCTGACGCCATGTATGGCGGTGCGGGTGATATCTTCATGATTCGACGACATATACTCGACGGCGTTCTGCCAAATGCCGCCGTCGAGTTGCATATTGCTGTAGCTCGCCGTGTACAACTGTGCAACTAATGGCGAAAATGCTACCCACGAGCAGGACTGGTTGATGAGTTGCTGATTGAAACGAGTCGAATTGGTCTGCTCTCCCAGTTTGAACGAACCGTATTCGCCGGCGAGTCCGGCATGCGCGCTATGTGAGAACTGACCGTTGGTTGCGTCACTTCCCAACCGCCCCGTGCTCGGTCGGAAGAAAGGTTCAGACGCGAAGATCACTGCGTTGCCTCCGCCGACGCGTTCCCGTCTGCGCATGCCCCAAACGAAAGTCACCAGTGCGCCGCCTTGCTGCAGCGTACTCGCCTGGAAAGTGCTGAGTTTCGATATTTTGATATACATTCCGACCCATATAACTATACGGACGACATCGGAACCACCACCGCTGCTGCGGTGGCGCCCTGCGAACTTCCCCCCTATTGCCGTGTGCCGGCCAACACTGGCGAGCGCGAGCAACACCGCGGCCACGCTGGCCACTTTGGAAACCGATCCGCACCGTGCTGTGTGTTTTTAAGGCCACTGTCTGTCCTTTGTTCTTTCTTTAATGCGTGCGCGAAGAACAGGACATCCGGTGTTGGTTCAAGCGAGCCTCCAGAGCTTCAGTTCGAACGTTGACGTGACATTTCGGCGTTGAGCCTCGAACGGTCAAGTTCGCGCTCCCACGCAGACACGACCAACGTCGCCACGCCGTTGCCGATTGTGTTCACCAACGCGAGGCCGGTTCCCATGAAACGGTGAATGCCAAGAATCAGGACCATTCCAGACACCGGAATGAGAGGAAAAACCAGCGGTGTTTGCGTGAGCATGACGAACGCCGCGCCCGCCACGCCGCTAGCTCCCTTGGATGTGAGCATCGCTACGCCGACCAACGTCAGTTGCTGAGTCAGGCTGAGTTCGATGTTGAATGCCTGCGCGATGAACAGCACAGTCATCGTCAAATAGATGTTGGTACCGTCGAGATTAAACGAATAGCCCACAGGAATGACCAGACCCGCCACCGATTGCGAACAGCCGAGCCGCTCGAGTTTCTCGATCATCTGCGGCAACGCGGCCTCGGACGAGCCGGTGCCGAGCACGATCAAGATCTCTTCACGGATATAGCACATGAAGCGCAGGATGCTGAAGCCCAGCAGCCGCGAGATCACGCCGAGTACGACCAGCACGAAGACAGCGAGCGAACGTGCCGATCAGCTTCAGCAGAGGCAAACCCGCGCCAATACCGTAGCTCCCAACGGTGAAGGCAATTGATCCGAACACGCCGATCGCCGCGTTCTTCATGATGATGTGGACAATGCCAAAGAATGTCTTTCCGAAGTCGTCGATTGTCTTGATCAGCGACCGCCCGCGTTCGCCTGTAGCCGCGAGCGCCACGCCGAACAGTAGCGAGATCAGCAGGATCTGCAGCACGTTGCCGGGCGCAAACGCGCTGGTGCTCGTGTCTGGGATAATGTGCATCGGGAACTCCACCGTGTTCTGCTGATGCGCGGCCGTAGCATAGTCCGAGAGCGCTCTCGTATCGACGCTCGCGGGATCCAGATTAATGCCAGCGCCCGGCCTAAACAGATGTCCAGCGATCAGGCCGATCACGAGCGAAATCGTGGAGGCCACTTCAAAGTAAAGCAAGGCCTTACCGCCGACGCGCCCGACCCTCTTCATGTCGCCCATGTCCGCGACACCGGTCACGACGGTGCAGAATGTGATCGGCCCGATCACCATCTTGATCAGCTTGATAAACGTGTCACCAAGAGGCTTCATCTGGACAGCAATCGATGGTTTGAAGTGTCCAAGCAGCGCACCCAGAATGACCGCGACGAATACGTGAAAATATAGGCTTCTGTAGAACGACCTATTGACGCTGTGCGACGGAAAATTCATGAGGGCGGGTCTATCACGACGCCGCTCCACAACAAACGGGGTTGCGATGGGTTTTGATCATCGACGTCTCCTGAGTTCAGCTGTACCAGTTGCAGTCGGTCCGACTTCCGCTTCTCTGCTTCTTGACGTAGCAGTCCAAACGGTAATGCGCGAAAAGGGCGACCAGACTCCGTAGAGAGGCACTGGGTTAGCCATGAGTGGCTTCTCGCGGCACGGCGTGTCTGGGCAGAAGCGAAATAGCAGATCGACCCGTTCGCCGTCGTTTGGTACGTCCTTGGATGTTCGGACGCGCAATCAAACCAAAAATCGCATCCGGGAAATCAGACAACGTAACAACGCGCTCGTACGACGCATTGGGCGACGTGTAGGCACGATCCAGCGCGTACGGAACCCGTGCGACCGAGCCGAAAACGTGGCAATGAGCATCGCAGGCGCCGACAGGCAAGGTCTGATTGAGTTGAACGGGATAGGAACCTAGCGGTACGCGGGAGTTCATTCAGTTCGTCTCAATGGTCGTTACCGCGTCGCCCGCATTAATCGGTTGTTCTGATTGTGGTCGACGCTCCGTCCCGCCACAATGGCGATATCGGACTAGCTGATATGTAATTTTCACATACCCATGTGCACATAGATTTGAAACTGCAGTGGCCGTTGATGCATATCGCCGAGCTCGACAGCCGCACATGTGCTGCCGTTAAGCTGGACACCTATCAGCGTGTATTGAGCCCGCTCGGTCGGTAGAAGTTGAATTCGACACACGTTGCTTGAACGCGTAGGCCGTGGCGTGACACGCGCGTGCGCCGGGTAACGGATGCTCGCCCAAGAGAAAGGCATCCTACAAGATGCAACGTGCCTCACAGGATCTAGATGAATTGCATCGCACACCGGGCAATCATTTCGCTATTGGCGTCAAGTCCAGTTTTTCAAAGGACGCGACGAGTTAGCTTGTACTGGATTTTCGACTCCTTTCCCCATCGCAAACGTCTCGGCGGCACGAGGCTTGGAGTACGCACGAATGCGTGCGACGAAATCTCTTGTCACCGACCGCACACTTGCAAAATAACAGATAGCATTTCCCGTGGCATAGACGGTGTCCGATTTTGGCGCGAGATTTGCGAAACAGAGTCCTGAGCACACCCTTGACAGTATTTTTTCAACCACCGCAACAAGTGCCGTAGTGGCCGAACGCTTACTGATTCGCTTTTGGTCCTTCGCGCCATTCCGGTTATCGCCCTGATTGACCACGAACTGGTCACCTCAGTTGCATCCGCATCCTCCCTGAGCGCGACAAGTGCGCCCTGATAATTTCGGCGTGAGCGAAGGTCCGCGTGAGCACGATGTACCGGTGAGATTGGAGTGTGTGCGTCAATGGCGTCAGTGCGTTTACCGCAGCTACACCGGACTACGCATCGGCTCCGGTTCGGATTTTCCTACCCTCGGACACCGCCTACATTTGATGGGGCGAATTGGTTCTGCGCCTGAACTCGCGTGGCGAGTGGTACGTCGGTGCGCTATTAGAGTGCTGCTCACCGTGTCGCTCGGACGCGACGGCGAGATTGCGCGATTCGCCCGGTCCGGTCATTATTTTTGTAGAAAATTGCGAACGGCTGGGATGAGCGGCCGGATATCAACGTTGCAATGTCACCCGCTCCGGGCAAGGACGCCCGTGATTGGGCGCAGACTGTCGAAAGAGCCGGCTGAAAGACCGGCTGCCCGAGGGCCGCCGGTCATCTCCGCTTAGAACCGGTGAGTAATGCCGAAGATACTGCCAAGCTGATGGTTGTTGCCCGAGTAGGCACTTCCGCTGAGATCGGCAACGGCCCGCTTGCCCGTCGAATCGATGCCCGAGGCCGCCTCGTAGAAACCCATCGCGTAGAGCGAAGTGCGCTTTGACAACGTGTAGGTCGCACCCAGGTTGAACTGGTTATATTTCGCACTGCCCAAGTTGTCCGCACCGCTGTTGTGCGTGTAGATATACGCGCCCGCCAGCAGCAACGCCGTATTCACTTGGTACTTGAGATTGATTTCGCCCGAGTTGAAGGTTGCAGTGCCGCCCTTGTACTTCGGGCCGGAGATCGCGCCGACTGCGTTGACCGATCCTAGATTCTGGAATTGCGTGTTCGAATATAGAAGGCCAACGGTTGCCGGGCCGAGCACATATGAACCTCCCGCCACAATGATCTGCTGCGAACCCGCCGACGCGTAGCCGCCGAAGATCTTATTGTTCATATTGTCGTTCGCGCCCGTGGCCGAAGACGTCGGCGTCGACGAATTGCCCTGATTGCCATAGGTCGCATAATATGGGTCCTTGGTGAACGTATAGCCAGCACCGAGCTTGAGCGGACCATTGGAATACGAGGCCGCCGCGTCCACTACCGAGTTCTGCGAGAAATTACCCGCTTGGCCGCCCAGGCTGTACAGAACACCCGCCTGCAGACCATTGTAGTTCGGGCTCATGTACTTGATCGAGTTCTGGATGCGGTTCGACGTATCGACGTTATCGACGTCGCTCGCACGCGTGCCGTACGCGAGGCCCGTGGCAGCCCAGTCGGCGCCAGACGCAAATGCAGAGGTCAAGTCATTGCTTACCGAGTATTGGCGACCGGCCGTTACCGTACCCCAGTCCTTGCTGTTCAATCCGACGAAAGCCTTGCGACCGAACAGGAGGCCACCCTGGCTAAGCGTGCCGGTGCCGGAGGTGAATCCGCTCTCGAGGGTGAAGATCGCTGATAGACCACCGCCCAAGTCTTCCGTGCCTTTCATGCCCCAGCGCGACGATGTCCCCTGCGAGAGCGCGTACTGGTGCAAACCTTTGACATTGTTGTTGAAAAGCATACCCGTATCGACGATGCCGTACAGGGTCACGCTGCTTTGCGCATGTGCTGCGCTGGCAAACGCGCCAAGCGCCAGTAGGGCCACCGAGGTCTTTCTCATTTTCATCTGTTTTCCACTTTATTTGAGTAAGGATCTCGCCCGCGTAACGAGCAAGATCAATTTATGTTAGTTGCTCGGTGCGCTCATCCAACGCAACATGAATGTAAGAGTCGCACTCTGACCAACCTACTGCAAACAAGAACAAACGATCAAAAGTTGTTCCCGCTATTCCTGTCAGGCATACAACACTCACCCCATCAGGCGGGACAAGGGTGTCGGTGCCAAATTAGATTTTGGTGACTATAGCCAGGAAATAATTATTTTGCTTTCCTTGTCGATTATTATCATGATCCTGATTAGATGCAATGCGCTTGCCTACGCGAAATTACGTTGACTAACCACAGTGAACATGCTTTTTGCGATATCAACTGACAAAAGAGCGACTGACTCAAGCGTGATTCCGATGGATGCGGCGTTGCAAGCGATTGCGCGCAAACGCAACGGCAAGACAACCCGGGAGAAGTTTCTGAGTGGCGCCACGTGTGTGCCTGCGGCACAGGGACATAATGACGTTTCATTGAGACAGGTGTACACGAAGGCAGAGATCGATCACGTCTCGATGAGCTGCCAATACGGTACCAGGAAGAGTTTGCTGCTAGATATTTTTGAACGCGGCAGATCAACGAGGAGTGGGGACGAAATAGATAGACGCTCGAGGAACTGATCCGCGCAGGTCGCCCCTAGTCTCGAAGGTCAGGAGTCAGCCGCCCATCCGTAGCGGCACCGGCACAGCTTTACCCGGCCTGCAGGTTTTGCCTGCGCAGGTTGGAGAAATGAACGTGGGAGCGTACGACCTGCCATGCCGATCACATCCAGTGGCGGCGCGACTGAGAGGCCGCTTGACCACGCACTCGATACCCTCTTTCTGATATGCCAGAGAAAACCATGCTGTCTCTTGTAGATCTGCCGGTTCGCAACGAACCGCGCCCCCAAGCCCATCCTGCCGAGGAGTTGTTGCATCCGGATGCGAAACGCCAGCGATTGGTGGTCATAGAGCAAATATGTTTGACTCTGTTTGACCAGTGGTGTGAGCGTCGCAACGCTCTCGCGTTGGCATATCTCATGTACGGCTGGCCCCTTACCAACGATGATCCATCTCTGATTGGACGGCTGTTGCAGTCACTTCGTGAGCTTGCGGAGCACCACCGCGAAACACTCCTGCATGAAGAGACCGAACTGCTCGGCTTGCTTCTGGATAACGAATAACGCCCGATTGCGGCCACGACACTGAAACAGCGATCAGGCTTGGTCGGGTCAGTGATCAACCCGTTCTGCCGTTTGGACTTGTGGTCGCGGCCGGGATCCGTCGGCCAGAAATACACCGGAGATGAGATCACCGCCGAATCAGCGCACCCTTGCGCACGTGATTTGACAAGAAGATTGGTTGTCAGCTTCCATTCAATGCGGTGCCGCCCGGGCGGCAAACCGCGCCCTGGGCGGCGAAGGATTTATTGCGCTCTACGCTGTTGGCTAACACGGACTATGCCAGTCTGGTTATCATATTAACGTGGTACGGGGTAGCCGAAACCTGACCAGATTTGCGCGGCGTCGCTGCTCACCGTGCAATCACGAAAGCAGATACTCCCGCGCCATCGTACGAGCGCGATGCAGACGACTCTTTGTTGCGGGAACCGATGCGCCAATGCGTTGCGCAATCTCAACGATGGTTAGTTCTTCAAAATCTCTCGATATCAGGACGTCTCGGTAGTCGGCAGGCAAAGACTCCAGCGCGTCCGCCAGTTCGCGACGCAAGGCGTCGTTGTCACGACTGCCAATCCAGCGGTCTACCTCTTCCTCGTTGTACGGGTCGAAGTGCAATGCCTTTCTGCCGAGTCGACGGCACTCGCGGCGAACAATGCTGAACATCCATCCGGAAAACGCCGCGACCGCTCGCACTGACGAGAACTTTCGAGCGATGATGAGCAGCACTTCCTGCACGGCATCGTCCACGTCTGAGATTAGACAGTTCCGCTGCGCGTACCGCCGGATGTCCGGCTGGCACAAGCGCAAAAGACGCTCAAGCTCTGCAGGGTCGCCTGTGCGCGCCGCTTCTATCGCTGCCAGTTTCTGTTCGCCGAGTTCCACATCAACGCCTTGCTTGTTGCCTAGCCAGTTTGCGCCCGACCAGCGCGCACGCAGGGCAGAACCCAACCAGCCCTGAAGCCACAATGCCGATAGCGGCGATTGACACAATAACAGCGGTGAGCGACTGGAGGAAAACAATAGCCAGCACGATGGCCAATGAGCCCAACAGTACGCGAATAATCCGCTCCCAACCCGGGACATTCTTAACGTAGAACATTTCACACCCTCCTGATTAGCATCCGAGAGAAGACCTCTCACCAGCTAAGAGGCATCCGTCTCGAAGATGGGTTCGTGCCCCAATTATTTTTTTGAGCGCGAGCCGGCAGTGGAGCTAGCTTGTCTAGTTCAGTAGACACAGTCCGTATACCTTAAATAACCGCAACAGACTGGTGGCGACATTTCACAGATCCACGTTTCAGGTCGGATCGAAACCCGAAGTAGTCGAAAAATCGGTGTACGTCGGCGCGTGATACGGAACGAAGCAGCATTACCTTCGAGCAGCTCAGTGATAAACAAAACTGCTTACTCTCCCCTGAGAGGGTAGCCCCACTGCCTCTCGACAGCAGGGCCCCCGAAGAACCGTGCATGCGACTTTCGCCGCACACGGCTCGCGCACAGCATGAAACGTCACACTGACGCCGGTCTTGTCAAACTGCACAAGCCCTTCGCACGCGTCACCTCGTCGATTCATCTCATTGCTGAGACGAGGGCGCTGAACCGCAAACAGCCGGTCTCTCTCAAGCTGCCCCACGGCGAATCTAAAAAGTGGACCTGCGACAGCTGCACCACACGGAAGTCTGCACCCTTTCAGGTCGAGGCAAATCTTGAACCTCTATGCAGCCCGTTACAGGCTGCCATTCGCTTTCTCCGCGTTCTCATACCCGCTTCGTCAACAGCGCTCCTCACGGTTTGCCTGCCTTGATGGCTGTGTTCCGGAATCAAGGCGATGAATCGGGCTTACCACGTTCCCAGTCTTGCCGATTCGATTGTTCCCGAATCTATCCGTTTAGCGCCCGCCTCTTCCTCGGTAGCGATGATGACGACGTGCACCCAATGTGGAGGGGAGCAACCTGCTACGCACCGTTTGGTCGTAAGCGCGAATTTATCAGCACATAGCGCCCGAATTGAGAGCAAGGCAAGCTGTGTCCACTGATTAACAGTGGACACAGCCCATGACTCAGAT
>NZ_JBNPVS010000064.1:0-59949 GCF_050434225.1 Paraburkholderia sp. GAS32
AGCACGCTCGCGGACTTCAGCAGAAAATTTGTTCGACTTGTTCATAGCTCCATTTTCTCAAGAATTGGAGCCTCCACCAAATCCGGGGCGGTTCACGAGTGCCTCGACACAGGCTCATCAGAAATCTGATTGATATGGGCGAGTTCGAGAAGGCCGAGACCGAACTCAGAATTTTTGATAAGGATTTTGGGCGTGACGGCCCCGTCTCCCGCTATCAAATCCGCCTGCTTACGTCCCGGGCAATGCGTTCGCCTGGGCTCCTCAAGGAAGACCGAACTGCTATTCTGAATCAGGCACGGGAACTGGCCATCGTCAGCATTGCAAGGTTTCCAAATCACAAGAGCGTGCTGTCAGCTTACTGCGAAGTTGGCATCGAACTGTGCAAGCTGACCGGCGCATATGAAGTTTTCGACGACGCTATTGCTGAACTAAAGGCAGCCGAGGAGCGAGTAGGTGACCCCGAGATAAGCAAAATCATTGCAAGGTATGAGGCACGAGTCACGGCACAAAGTAGTGATTTCAGCGATTTCGCAACGCAAGACACGGCGTAGCCTCGCTAATTACCAACGCTTCATTGAGGCCGAGTATCAGACGCACGACAACGGCGGTCGTTCTAAGACGTGTAGGGTTCGGTACCCCAAAGGAGGTCTTTTGTAGACTTACTCAGAGGAAAACGCACGTACACCGCAGGAAAAGACTTCATCAACCACGCGACGAGGGAATTATGGGAAGCTCAGGCTCGGGTTCGTTTTCGGACTATCCAGGTACAAAGGCCAAGGAAGTCGAGGGAGACGGAGCTGGCATGGCAGGCGGTGCGAGCGGTGTTGACAGATGCAAGCAAGCGTTCCACGCGCTGCTGGAGGACGTCGGAAACAGCGACTACTATTCGCAATTCCGGAATGTCCCTGCCGCTGGCGACCAACTGGCCATTGTCTTCGACATGAAACGCATCTTCGCAGTCGACGTGAACGGCGTTAAGGTAGGAGCACTTCCCACGTTGTTCAATTATCTCGCGGCATGCCTCGCAAGCGACGTGACTTATGTTGGAGTGGTGAGTTCGTCCGCAGTCGCGCCGGTCCCCACCGTAGCGGCTGACTTCGTTCCGCAATAGTCATGACTCAAACAAACGCAGTTCTGATTGTTGGGGAGCTTGTTGTCGACTTTACGCTTGCTCAACATGGTGCAAAGTGCAAGCTTCGTTTGGGTGGGGTAGGGCACGCTGCGCGGGGACTCTGGGCTGCAGGGCTCGACTACGCTGTGGCGGCGTTCTGTCCGCAGTATCTCGTTGACGAAGCTAAGCGTTATCTGGCGAAGTGCGGGTGCAAAGAGTTCATCTGGCTCGGCGACGTCGTCGGCGCCCCGAACGTCATCCTCATCGGTGACGCGACGGAGGTTTCGTCTCAAGGCTATGAAGACTTGATGCGTGACACCAAGGTAGTGAAATTCCACGACCCGCTGCCGAGCCTCGATGCTTACGAGAAGGTCGTCGTCTTCCCTGGCCGGTTCGACATCAGTGCTCTTTCCGACGCATTTTCGAAGGACGCACGGTTCTCGTTCGACATCGCGTATGACCTCGATGACCTGTCGTCGCTCAAGGCGTTCAACGGGCGCGTGCAGGCGGTAATTATCTCCACGTCGTCTTCGCTGTTCGGGGCGCTCGGCAAGGACGACGTTGATGGGTTGATAGATGCGGTGAGGACGTTGTCGCCGGATGTTTTCCTGCTCAAGGAGAATCGTGGCGGTAGCCGGCTCTTCGATTTGAGCGATGGTGGCGTCGAAGAAATCCCCGCAACGCTGGGTAAGACCGTCAACTCTGTCGGCGTGGGCGACGTCTATTCCTCTGTGATGGTCGGCCTCTCTCACAAGGGATGGAAGGAGGCGGCATGGCGCGGATGCCAGGCTGCGACGGTGTACTCGCAGTCGACGTTTCCTGACGACATCAAGCGCGATGTGGAGCGCGGATTCCTGCTTTCGTTGGATGTGCTGCAGGTGCTGGGTGGGACCATGCTTCCGTGGCACGACCGACCGCGTTACTCCGTCTACCTTGCCGGCCCGGACGTCTCGTACGTCGAGAAGCAGGAACTCGACCGTGCTGTGGATAGCCTCACGTATCACAACTTCAGGGTGCGGCGTCCTATCCTGGAGAACGGGGAGTTGAAGCGGCCCGCGAGCGATGGCGACCTGCGTCGCACGTATCTCATGGACTGTCAACTGCTGAAGGAATGCGATGCGGTCTTCGCAGTTCCTCTCGACCGTGACCCTGGCACGCTCGTCGAAATCGGCATGGCAATCGAGATGGGCAAGCCCGTCATCACCTACGACCCTCGGAAGGAAAATGAGAACACGATGGTGGTCGTCGGAAGTTCGGTATACTCCGCGGACCTTGATGCGTGCCTCAATGGCACCTTCGACGCTCTTGCCAAATTGAGGGCCGAATCGCCATGAAAAAAGCGCTTCTTCTGGCCTCAGGCGGGCTGGACTCAACGACCGTTGGGTACCAACTCACGGCAACGGGCGTTGAGGTCGTACCAATCTTTTTTGACTACGGGCAGCATTGCGTCGAAGTGGAGTGGAGTCGCGTTAACGAAGTTTTGCCTGCCGATATGCAGCGGCCTGAGCGGTTCAACATATCGGACATCTTCAGAGGTTCGCAGTCCCGGCTGATTCGCGAAGCTGACCTCTGGACGGAGGAGGTCAAGGACGACGACTTGTACATTCCGTACCGGACGATGCTGTTCTTCGCCGCTGCTGCTGCGCGCGCACAGACGGTCGATATCCTAGATGTCTATACTGGCTTCATCAACAGCAACCACGCCAAAGAAATTGACTGCACTACCGCGTTTATGAACAGCCTCGACGGACTCACATCGAGCATTGGTCCCGTTCGCTTCCACTCTCCGTTCCGCTACTCGTCCAAGGCAGACGTGGCTCGGGCGGCTGCGGAGCTTGGCGTGCCTATCGGCCGGACCTACTCGTGTCAGGCGTCTGCACAGTTTCCGTGCGGCGCATGTCCGAACTGCGTCGAGCGCCTGAATGCATTGAAAGAGGCGAAGCTCGTATGAGCGGGACTGGAGCCAAAGGGGCCGCCATCGAGGTGTTGCTTGCAGCGCGCCGCATCGCCAACCATGCGAAGGACGAGGGTGCGCTTTTCGAGGAGAAGCATTCGCGTGCTACGTGCGAGCACCTAGGTGCCGTTCTTGCGGATTCCGTGCTTCAGGCTGGACTCAACTACACGAACGTCGTGCGCCCGCGGGTGCTGACCATACTGCGGGTGCACCCGAATCGCCAGACAATTTCCTCATTGGTTGCGCTGATTCAGGATGGCAAGTCGGGTGTATTTCTGAACTGGCGTCACCATGAGAAGGTAAGCCGCTTCGAAGGCCTGGTGACTTTCCTGAAGGATTGGGGAATTGAGGACGTTCAGGATTTGCGTGCAGCTCTGGCATCAGACGAGTTTTGCGACGCGATTCAGACCGTCAACGGTATCGGTCCGAAAACCGTAGATTACATGGCGTGCCTTGTCGGCATCGACTCCATCGCAGTTGACCGCCACGTGCGGACGTTTGCAAAGACGGTAGGTGTCGAGAACGATGACTATCACTTCCTGCGCAAGTCGTTTTGCTGCGCAGCCGACCTTCTGTCGCTGCCGCGACGCGAGTTTGATGCCTGGCTCTGGCGCCGAGCGGCGGCGCCGGCTCAGGTGCAGTTGACCCTCGGAGTCTGAAGTCTGTAGTTGACGCCACAGTCTCCTGAAGCGCGGCGTCATAATAGCTCTGCGGCCACTCCGCCGTCGGCTGTTACGAGGCGCGACGAAATCGCGCGCTGACCGACTGCACCCACGCGAGCGGCGAGTTCAACGTGTCTTTGAAGCGCCCGAGAATGCTCTTCTCTTCGCTCGCCGGCGCCCGTGGAGGTTGCCATCCGGAAACGGGACCTACATGGACGTTGATGCCATAGGCGTACGCGCTCTGATTGTAGGGCGCGCCGATATAGAATGGCATCGGAGCTTTGCGCTAGCTCGCGGTAAAGCCCATTTTCAGTTGCACAACGATAAAGAAGGGCCACACGCAACGCCGCATCTCCGCACTTGGCTACCCGCCTCGAGACTTACCGGCTAATAGCTCCATGCCTCCCCCAACGCCTGTGCCTGCTGCAGAACCAGCTCCACCGCACCGTCTTGCTGGTCCGGTGGATACTTATATTTGCGCAGGATGCGCTTGACCATCAGTCGCAGTTTGGCCCGCACGCTCTCCCGCTCTGACCAATCCACCGTGATGTTCTGGCGCAGGTTTTCGGTGAGTTCGTGGGCAATCTTCTTCAGGGTCTCGTCAGTAAGCTCGCGGACGGCGGACTCGTTGTTGGCGAGCGCGTCATAGAAGCGGATTTCGTCTTCTGTCAGGCCCAATTCCTCGCCCCGGGTCGCAGCGGCTTGGAACTTCTTGGCCATGTCGATGAGCTCTTCAATGACCTGGGCTGTTTCAATCGCACGATTCTGGTAGCGCGTCACGACGTTGGCGAGCATCTCGGAGAACTTCTTCTCCTGTACCACGTTGCCCGAGAAGCGGCTCTTGATTTCACCTTCCAGCAGCCGCTCGAGCAGCTCGACGGCGAGATTGCGTTCGGGCAGGTTGCGGACTTCGGCAAGGAAGGCCTCGTCGAGGATTCCGATGTTCGGCTTTTCGAGGCCGACCGCCTCGAAAACATCCACCACCTTCTCGGACACGACGGCCGAGCTGATGATTTGTCGGATGGCGAGTTCACGCTCCTCGTTGGTCTTCTTCTTGTCGCTCAGCTCGCGCTTGGTCAATATGACCTTCACGGCCTGCATGAAGGCCACTTCCTCGCGCACAGCCTTGGCTTCGTCGAGCGTGCAGCACAGCGTAAAGGCCTTGCTCATGGCAAGCGCCGTGTCGGCGAAGCGCTTCTTGCCATCCTTCAACCCCAATACGTGGTTGGCTGCGCCAGCGAGGCACTTGTGACCTCCGGTCAGGAAGTCGCTGTAGTCGTAGCCATGGAGCATGCCGCGCAGGATGTCGAGCTTCTCCTCGAGCACGGAATACGCCTCGGCCGCGTCAACCGTCGGGCGTCCTCGTCCATTGCTGGCGGTGTATTCCTTCAGCGCGCCCTTCAGCTCGTTGGCGATGCCGATGTAATCGACCACCAGTCCGCCCTGCTTGTCCTTGAAGACGCGGTTCACCCGGGCAATGGCCTGCATCAGGTTGTGGTCCTTCATAGGCTTGTCCACGTACAGCGTGTGCACGCAGGGCGCATCGAAACCCGTCAGCCACATGTCGCGCACGATGACGATGCGCAGCGGGTCCGCCGGGTCCTTGAAACGCTTTTCCAGCCGCTTCTTGACCTGGCCGCTGTAGATATGTGGCCGCAGCAGCGCCTTATCACTCGCTGAGCCCGTCATGACAATTTTGATGGCGCCTTTCTCTGGGGCCGGGTCGTGCCAGTCGGGGCGCTGTTTGATGATTTCGTCGTAGAGCTGGACGCAAATCTCGCGACTCATCGCCACCACCATGGCCTTGCCGTTCTGCGCCTTGTTCCGCTCCTCGAAGTGCGCGACGAGGTCGGTCGCCACGGCGGCAACACGCGGCTCCGCGCCGACCACCTTTTCCAGCACGGCCCAGCGGCTCTTGAGTTTGGCCTGCTCGTTTTCCTCTTCGTCCTCGGCCAGTTCGTCCACTTCCGCGTCGATGTGCGGCAGGTCCTCGGCCTTGAGCGACAGCTTGGCCAGGCGCGACTCGAAGTAGATGGCGACCGTGGCGCCGTCCTCCTTGGCCTGCTGCATGTCGTAGACGTGAATATACTCGCCGAACACGGCACGCGTGTCACGGTCCTCGCTCGATACCGGCGTGCCGGTAAAGGCAACGAAAGTGGCGTTGGGCAGCGCATCGCGCAGATGCTGCGCGTAGCCAACCTGATACTTTTCTTGGCCCGGTTTGCCTTTCAGTTGCGCCTCGAATCCGTACTGGGTGCGGTGTGCCTCGTCGGCGATACCTGACCACTCTGTCTCGATAAGGTATGTGTCTCGTCTGCTGAAGCTCGTGTCAGCGGTCGTCGAAAACGGCAACTTGGCGCCGAGCCGGCTCGGCGCTGCAACCGATGCGAGATACCAAACGCTTGGAAGGATTCATCACGCCCTGGCGGTCCGTAGCCGCAGCGCGTTCCCGATGACAGAGACTGAACTCAATGCCATCGCCGCGCTGGCGATAATCGGGCTGAGCACAATGCCGAGCCACGGATAGAGGACCCCGGCCGCAACGGGTATTCCCACCGCGTTGTACGCGAACGCAAAAAATAGATTCTGGCGAATGTTCCGCATCGTGGCGACACTCAACGCGCGTGCCCGCGCAATGCCGCGCAGGTCACCCTTGACCAGCACCACGCGCGCACTGTTCATCGCAACATCAGTCCCCGTTCCCATAGCGATGCCGACGTTGGCCTGCGCGAGCGCGGGCGCATCGTTTACGCCGTCGCCGGCCATGGCGACGACGTGTCCCTGCCGCTGAAGCTCCTGGACATGCTTGTACTTGTCCTCGGGTAGCACACCTGCTTTGACGCCATCAAGCGCCAGCGCCTTCGCGACCGCGTTCGCGGTGACGGGGTTGTCACCGGTGAGCATCACAATCCTGATGCCAGAAGCTCGCAACTGACGCACTGCGTCGGGCGTCGTTTCCTTCACCGGGTCAGCGACACCAACGTAACCTGCGAGTTTGCCGTCTATTGCGAGATACATGACGGTCTGCCCCGCCTCGCGCAACTTGTCCGAGTCAAGCGCGACCGAAGAGTAGTCGACCGCGGCGTCTTCCATCAGCCGTGTGTTGCCCAAGGCCACCACGTGACTGTCGATTTTTCCTGTCACGCCTTTACCGGGAACCGACTGGAACGAGTCGACCCGACTCGTTGGCGCGCCCGACTCCTTCGCACGCGCGATGATTGCCTGGGCGAGAGGGTGCTCACTCGCACCCTCAAGACTGGACGCATAGCCGAGTACGAGGGATTCCGGTTGACCGCTTAACGCGACCACGACCTGGACGCGTGGCTTCCCTTCGGTCAGCGTGCCGGTCTTGTCGACAACAACGGTATCGACTTTCTCCATCAATTCGAGTGCTTCCGCATCTTTTATGAGCACGCCCTCTTTGGCGCCGCGGCCGACGCCTACGATGATGGATACCGGGGTAGCGAGACCGAGCGCACACGGGCAGGCAATGATGAGAACGCTAATGGCAACAACCAACGCGTTCGCCAAGGCCGGCGCTGGTCCTACTACCGCCCAGAGGACAAACGAAAGGGCTGCAATGGCGAGAACCGTCAGCACGAACCAGCGCGCCACCTGGTCAGCGAGTTTCTGAATCGGCGCGCGTGAACGCCCGGCCTCCGCGACCATTTGTACGATTCTCGCGAGCAGCGTGTCTGAGCCAATTCTTTCGGCTCGCATCAGAAACGTTCCGGTCTGATTGACCGTCGCACCGGTTACCTTGCTACCCGCAACCTTTTCAGCAGGCATCGATTCGCCCGTAATCATCGATTCGTCGACGCTCGAGCCGCCATCAATGACAACACCGTCGACCGGTATCTTCGAACCCGGCTTTACCCGAAGCGTGTCGCCGACCGCAACAGCTTCCAGCGTCACAGTCTCTTCCGACCCGTCCGGCTTAACGCGCTCCGCCGTGTGCGGCGCAAGATGCAGCAAATCCCGAATGGCGCTCGACGTGCGCGAGCGTGCACGCAGCTCGAGCACCTGTCCGAGGAGCACAAGCGCCACGATGACCGACGCAGCCTCGAAATAGAGCGGCAACTCGTGCCCGCGCCTGAATGCCTGTGGCAACGCCTCCGGAAAGAACAGCGCAAATACGCTGAACACGTATGCCGCAGCTACGCCCAAGCCGATGAGGCTGAACATGTTCAGTTGCCAGGTCACGAACGATTTCCACCCGCGCTCCAGAAACGGCCACCCCGCCCAAAGCACGACTGGCGTCGCAAGCACCGCCTGAACGCATTGCGACCATGACGCTGGCATCCAGTGAGGCAGCGCCCATGCGGCAAAGAGTTGGTTGAGTGCCGCGTCGAGGTCGAACGGCAATATCATTCGACCCATTGTCATGAAGAGCAGCGGAATCGACAGCACAAGCGCGACCCAGAAGCGTCGCGTCATCGACTCCAACTCAAGGTTTCTGCCTTCCTCAGCGACCGGAACGAGTGGCTCAAGGGCCATACCACAGATAGGGCACGGGCCCGGTGCAGAAGCTCGTATTTGGGGATGCATCGGGCACGTATAGATGACACCGACAGGACCCGGCGCGCTAGCGGCTTTCGTCATCGGGCCGAGGTACTTGTCCGGCCCTGCCCGGAAAGCTTCCAGGCATTTGTCGCTGCAGAAGTAATACGTCCTGTGCAGATACGAGTTGCGATAGGCGGAGTCTGTTGCGACCTTCATTCCACAAACCGGGTCAACGACCTCGGTCGTATCGGGCACCGCCGGCACATGCATGGTGGGGAGGCCGGCGACACCGGGTACCGCAATATCTGACTTGGGCATAGTAGCCCCCATCGTCTTCAGTGAACATGCGCAGCGTCTTTACCCGACAGCTTCGGGATAAAACGCGGAGTCAGCGCCGCTAAGTCGCGCCACACTTGTCCGAATCGATGCTCGGATTCCCGCTCCTCCTGCTTCGCGAGCCTCACGTACATGAAGACGCCCGTCCAGCATGGTCTTCTTTTGTTCATTCACGAGTGCAGCATGTTCCTGCTGCGTCTTTGTCGCCATCATTTTTTGTCTATCGCCTGCATGCTGCGCATCAAACTGGGAGGAATTCGCGCCGTTCGTAGCTGGAGCGTCGTCCGAATGGCCATGTGCTTCATGTTCGGGACTTGTCGCCGACTCGGCCGAGAACGCTACGGACCCCGACATTGCGACGGCTAATACGGTCTTCGGCCTCATGCTTTCATACGGCCCCCTAGGTAGTTATTTGATGTCAACTGTGTCCGACTCAAATTCAGTGTATTTGGACAACGTCGGCCGTTTTTGACATGGCGCAATAAATCACGACGGCGCGTCGTGGACGGCGTACGATGGGTTAATCAACTGCAATACTCCGAATTCATCTTGGCGCTGCGCCGAAAACATATGTTCTCCGTAACAATGCGTACGGTTCCGTACAGTTTTCTGTTGACCTGCATCAAGACTTCCGCGTCCAAGCCGCGTACCTTGCCTCAAATACCTTAGCTAGATGCAGCGCTTTTCCGCATCCCAAACCCGTGCGACATCAATGGCAGAGCGCCTGGTGCCGCAGCGCGCCGTGGCTGAAATCCGGGTACCGTGCTACGTGCATCGAGAACGAACATGCGAACATTACTGACTTACTTCATCGTGGCCCTTGCACTTGGGCTTTCCGGGTGCGGGTACAACGCCATCCAGACGCAGGACGAACAGGTCAAGGCAAGCTGGTCGGAGGTGCTGAACCAGTATCAGCGTCGTGCAGACCTTGTTCCGAACCTTGTTAATACCGTTAAGGGATACGCAAACCAGGAGAAGGATGTCCTGACGCGCGTCACGGAGGCCCGTTCACAAGTGGGTTCCATCAAGGCAACGCCCGAGCTTCTTGCTGACCCTCAGGCATTTGCAAAGTTCGAGGCTGCTCAGGGGCAACTTACATCCTCACTTTCAAGACTTCTGCTTGTCTCCGAGAACTATCCTCAGTTGAAATCTGACGCGAACTTCAGGGACCTGCAAGCCCAGCTCGAAGGGACAGAAAATCGGATTGCCGTTGCGCGCAACAGATACATCAAGGCGGTTCAGGAGTACAACATCACTGTCAGGTCGTTCCCGAACAACCTGACCGCAAAAGCCCTCAGTTACCAGGAGAAGCCGAACTTCTCTGTCGCTAACGAGGCAGAGATTTCGAGGCCGCCACGAGTAGATTTTGGCGCTGCTCCGTCGTCAGCCGCCGGGGTGACCAATTGAACATCCTCCGCACTGCGCTTGCGCTATTAGTCGCTTTCCTCGCCTTCGGCGGCGCTGGCGCCCGCGCCGATGTCCCGGTTCCGACGCTGACGGCTCGCGTCACCGACGAAACCGGAACACTCACGGGCGAGCAACGTGCCAACCTCGAGCAAACTTTAAAGAACTTCGAGGCGCAGAAAGGCAGTCAGATTTCCGTACTGATTGTTCCAACGACGCTGCCAGAAACCATCGAGCAATATTCGATACGCGTGGCTGAACAATGGAAGCTTGGTCGGAAGAACGTCGACGACGGTGCGTTGCTGATTGTTGCAAAGAACGACCGCGCGCTGCGTATAGAGGTTGGATATGGACTGGAGGGGGCGCTCAACGACGCGACCAGTAATCGCATCATCAATGAAACCATTGTTCCACGATTCAAGCAGGGCGATTTCTACGGCGGCATCGCGGCCGGCGTAGATAGCATCATTCGCGTTGTTAGCGGGGAGCCGTTACCTGCACCGGCAAAAAGTCGCGGCGGTTATAGCGGGGTCGGCCAACTGTTACCGATACTTTTCGTGTTAACCGTAGTGGCTGGAGGCGTCTTGCGCTCGATAATCGGGCGATTCCCAGGTGCCGTCGTTACTGGCGGTGCTATTGGCGTATTGGCATGGCTGCTATCTGGAACGTTTCTCGCAGCCATCCTCGCCGGAGCAATCGCGCTTGCCTTTACGTTGGTAGGCAGTGGACTTGGTGCTTACGTCGGCGGCCGCTACATCGGTGGTGGACGCGGCGGATTGGGCGGCGGCTCAGCTCGCAACACTTTCAGCGGAGGCGGAGGCGGCTTTGGCGGCGGCGGCGCCTCCGGCAGGTGGTAATCATGAACCTGTATCGAATCATCAGACATCTGTTTATGACCCGCTGGCATGTAAATTCAGCGTTTCCCGCCCGCTCGCTCACAGCAATTGGGAACGCCGTCAGCGAGAGTCATCGGGCGCACATCGGCCAGATTCGGTTCGCGGTCGAAGGCGCGCTGCACAGCACTGCCCTGTTGACCGGAGAGTCCGCGAGACAACGCGCGATTGAGGTGTTTTCGGAGCTTCGCGTCTGGGACACCGAGCATAACAACGGCGTCCTCATCTATCTTCTGCTAGCCGACCGGGACGTCGAGATTGTGGCGGACCGGGGCATTCATGTGAGAGTCGGTTGGGATGAGTGGGAGACAATCTGCCGCGAGATGGAAAGCGAGTTCAGGCGAGGTCGATACGAATCTGGTGCTGTTCGAGGTGTACGGAGGGTGACAGAACTGTTGGCAACGCACTTTCCTGTTGCCCAGCCCGAGAAGGGTGAATTGCCAGTCTCGCCAATCGTACTGTGAAATCGTGAATTTAGACTTGGCACGACGCGCACCTCATAGTCGCTAGCCCATGCGACGCTAGGGACGCCCGGGCTTCGAACTCTAATCCAGGCCGACCCCGGACGGTCCGCGCGTCGTAAAGCCATAGCAAATGAGCGCCGCGAGCCACAGCGCCGTAATCGCCAATGGGATGAACTTGAAATCCGAATCGATGACCAGATTCACAACGGACATCAATCCAATCGTGAAGCCGCCGCCCAGCGCAGCCACCAAAAAAGCGTAGGGTTTGCGTCCGGCAAAGGCGCCGAGTGCCAGATGCGCGAGCAGCACGCCCGCGCCCACGATGTAGCCACCGAGAACCGTGAAGACCAATCCGAGCCAGCGAGCGAGTTTGGGCGTTGCAGCCAGCAAACGTTCGCTGGACGTCCCCATGTAGCGCAGGTCTTCCGGCAGCAAGGGCGGCCGTATGAATATGAAATAGATGCCGATGAGGATTGTCGCAGCGCCTGTGGCCGCTAGAAGCCAGGCGCAAAGAGGCCGATGATATGTCCGGCGCTTTCTCGTCTCGATATCTAACACTGGCTACCTCTCGGCGCGGAACTGCATTAAGTGTTGCACCAGTTACACAAAACGTCTGGTATCCGGCGAACTCCTTTGTTGTCGTCACGTGCCAGGTAACGGACTAGACACAAGGATAGCAGCAGCGACAAGCACACCCGCAAGCACCACCGATTCGACATGCAACACGGCGGCAAAGCGTTTTAGAGGCTTCAGGGGTGACGTCGAGGAGGCATTCTTCAACGATGCGAGCAGCTTGGGCATTTCGAAGAAACGGTTGTGTCCTCCGAGGACGGCAGCCACGAACACCAGCGCGAGCTTCAACAACAGAATCTGCCCATAGCCCGATTCCAGAAGGTCGCCCGGCGACCTGACGCCACGCCAGCCGTTATAGGCGCCTGTAGCAAAAAGGATGACCAGCGCAAGCGTTGCGGCATCCGACAGGGACTGGATATAGGCCGCGCTGTTCACACGCTCGCTTCCCGGCGCGTGGAAAAAACGTGGCGCAACAACGTACGTCGCAACCAGTACAAGCCCCACCCACGCACTGATGGCGAGCAGATGTACCCAGTCCGCCCATACCGGCAGGCTGAACAAGCCAGCATCGACCGGATGTCCTCCATTGCTGCGAGCCAGCGCAACTCCAGCCAGCGCTAACCAGATGGCCAGAGAAAACCGGATTGATTTCCCTGCCTGGATAAAGGAAAGGATGACCACACATAGCATCAGCCCGGCGCCGACCAGCCATGCGTGACCAAAGCCGGTCTCGACCAGCATCGAGCGGACAGCGGGCCCCGCCTCAGGAAGTGTGGACTCGCTCATCAACGCACAATGAATCCAGAAGGCGAACGTGCTCGACAGCAGCGCGCCGACAGATGCGATACGCAGGGCGCTAACAAGCCGCTGGCTAACGCTCGCCTGCCACGACGATGCTCGGCGCGCGAGCCACCGGTCACTGAGCAGTACGCCTACGGCAACCGCAAAGCCAAGGTTTTGCAGCGCAACGAAAGCAAGCCGCAGGATGCCAAGGAGACCGTCGTTCATCACTTCACCTGGAAGGTGTACGTGCCCTTGGTCTTATGGGCATCATGTGTCATGACAGACCACTGCACAGAGTACGAGCCGGACGACAGCTTCGGGAGAGCTATCGCCAGCACGCGCGGGTTAGAAGCGTCGACCTTGGCCTTTTCCCTGGTCACGGCGGCGCCGTTTGCATCGGACACTTTCACCGTGCTGAAAGTGGACTCAAGGTCTTCGTTGAAAGTTAGCCGCAGCGCGTCCGGTGCCGCATCGAGGGTGGCACCGGACGCAGGAACGGCGTTTTCGAGCTTGCCGTGTGCGAACGCGGCAGCCGGCACCAGTGCGATTGCGGCCGCCGTGGCCAGTCCCGTGAGCTGCTTGCGAGTGAATGTTTTCATGTTCTTGCGCATCCTGAATAGTCAAAGTGGGTGTTGCCTGCGTTAGGTCGCAACACCCCGTGAACCCTTACTTCTTCTGCAGCTTCGTCACCGTCAGTGCGCCGTCAACTTCTTCGGCCACAAAATCAATCTTGTCGCCGACCTTGACCTGCGAAATCATTGCCGGGTCCTTGACCTTGAACACCATCGTCATGGCGTCCATGCCCAGGTTTTCCAGCGGGCCGTGCTTGATGGTCAGCTTTCCGGCTGCCGCGTCAACCTTCTTGATTTCCCCATGCGACATGCCGCCCTTTGCCTCGCCAGCCTGCTTGGCGCCGCTACCGCCCATGTCCATGTTGCCCATTTCGCCAGCTGCATAGGCCGATGCTGAAATTGCCAATGCGCAGCCAATTGCAATCGATACAAATACGTTCTTCATCATGCTTTCTCCAGTGTTTAAAAGACAAAAACGAGCCGGGTATTGAGTCCGGCGGAATCAAAATCAGCTGTCCGGCAACTCGCCGGTGTATTCGTAGGCAACCGTTCCTTTGGGGTGTTTGAACCAGCCCGGGTCGCGATAGTCCTTGCGCCCCAACCCCTCCCGAACCTTCACGACGGTGAACATGCCGCCCATCTCCAGCGGGCCGAATGGGCCGGTGCCGGTCATCATCGGCAACGTGTTGTCGGGGAGCGGCATTTCCATCTCGCCCATCGCACCGCCTGTGCTGCCCATTGCCATGTAGTCCGGCACCAGCTTGTTGATGCGTTTCGCGAGGTCCTTCTGCGGCACGCCAATCAGGTTGGGTACGGAGTGCCCCATTGCATTCATCGTGTGGTGGGACTTGTGGCAGTGAAACGCCCAGTCGCCGGGCCGGTTCGCCGTGAATTCGATGGCGCGCATCTGGCCGACCGCGACATCGGCGGTCACCTCAGGCCAGCGTGCAGCCGGTGGAATCCATCCGCCATCCGTGCCCGCGACCTCGAAGTGATAGCCATGCAGGTGGATGGGGTGGTTGGTCATCGTCAGATTGCCGAAGCGGATACGCACGCGGTCCCCCGCACGTACCGGCAACGGGTCGATGCCTGGAAAGACCCGCGAATTCCAGGTCCACATGTTGAAGTCAGTCATCTCATTGACGCGCGGCGTGAAACTGCCCGGGTCGATGTCGTACGCGGACATGATGAACACGAAGTCACGGTCCACCTGCATGACACCGGGGTCTTTCGGATGGACGATGAACGTCCCCATCATCCCCATTGCCATCTGCACCATCTCGTCGGCGTGCGGGTGATACATGAAAGTGCCGTGCTTCTCCAGCTCGAATTCGTAGACGAACGTCTTGCCTGGAGGGATATGTGGTTGCGTGAGCCCTCCGACGCCATCCATGCCCGATGGCAACAGCATCCCGTGCCAGTGAACGGTGGTGTGCTCCGGTAGCTTGTTGGTCACGAAGATGCGGACCTTATCGCCCTCCACTGCCTCGATGGTTGGGCCTGGGGCCTGACCGTTGTAACCCCAAAGATTCGCGTTCATACCCGGAGCCATTTCGCGCACGACAGGCTCAGCAGTCAGGTGAAATTCCTTCCAGCCGTTTTTCATGCGCCATGGCAGCGACCAGCCGTTCAGCGTGGCAACAGGCGTGTACGGCCGTCCATTCGGAGGCGTGAGGGGCGGTTGCATGGTGGCCTTGGCCATCGTGGCCTTGGCCATCGTGGGCGCCTCAGGCAGCGACGCAGCACCAGCCTTGCTCACCAATGCTGCTCCGAGCAACGCGGCCCCCGAGCCGCCGATAAATTTTCGACGTGACACCATTTCATTTACCTTCTGAATCTGTAGGCGACGCCGGTTGCGTCGTGGGTGCGGATGGCGCTGGAGCCATCGCGAGCGGCGGGAGACGGCCACCGACTGCCTGCTGCAGGTCGGTTTCCGCGAGCCAGTAGTCTTTGAGTGCGTCGATATAGCTGTTCACCGCGCCGACCTGGTCACGTGAATCGGACAGCAGTTCGAATACGCTCGCGAGCATGCCGTTGTAGCGAAGCAGCAGTTCGTCCGAAATGGTTTTCCGGATTGGTACGACTTCGTCGCGGTAATGCTTTGCAACGTCGTAGTCGGTTACATAGGCCGAATACGACTCCCGGATTTCGGACCGAGCGTTAATCGCGGTTTCGGCGACGCGGTTGACCGACTGCATGTAAATCGCTTCGGCGCGCGCAACCTTCGAACCGCCCCAGTTGAAGATGGGAATCTCAACGCTGATTTCATAGCCCTGTTCGTGGCCGTCGGAGGTCGTGAAATTGTTCAGATATCCGACGTCCAGCGCGTTGATGAAACGCGTCGCTTTGCTGAGCCCCAACGAGCTTGCGACACTCTGCGTCTGCAGCTTTGCCGCCTGGATGTCCAGCCGGTTCTGCATCGCGAAGCTCTCGAGGTCGTTCAGCTCAGGCCGGGTCTTGGGAAGGTCAGGCAGACGGTCGGGAAGTGTGTACTGCGTCCCGGCACCCCACAGACCCATCGTCCGCGTAAGCTTTTCCCGCGCGGATACAGACTTCTGGCGCGTTTTCGCCAGTTGAGCCACTGCGTCTGCGTAAAACGCCTGCTCGCGAGCGTAGTCGAGCTTGCTGAAGTTGCCAGCCTGCTGCATCCGCAGTGCGAGTTCGGCGCCGGCCTCCGCCGAATCCTTCACCTGTTCCGCGTAAGCGGCAGATTGCTGCGCTGCGACCGCGCCGATATAGGACCGTCGCGCGTCGGCGGCAACCTTGAGCATCGCGTCTGCTGCCAGGAGCTTGGTCTGCTCGAAGCGGCGGCTCTCGATGCGTGTCGCCAGCGGCAATGTGAGCACGTTTAACAATCCGAGCGTGAACGTGCGGCTGATGCTCAGGTCGTTGCCGCCATGCGTGCGGCTAAAGCTGAAGCCGGGGTTCGGAAGCCGTCCGGCCTGAACCAGGTCCGCCTCGGAAATGCCGAGCTCACCGTACGAGGCCTGCAGGCCCCGGTTGTTCAGCAGCGCAATCTGGACTGCGTCATCCATGCTCAATGGTCTGGAAAGCAGTTCCTGCGTTCGCTTTGCGACAGCGTCCCGGTCTTCGTCGGTCTTCAGCAGTACGGCGTCTTTCCCCAGACGCTCGGAAGCGGTCGTCGAAACGGTATTGAAGCCGCCGTCCTTCGAAAAGGTCGTACAGCCGGCCAAGAACGCAACCGCCGTCGCGAAAGCAATCACGCGGACGCCCGAAAAGAAGTGCCGCATCATTTCGCCGGCTCCTCGTGATGGGAGCTGTGCTCGTTATTTATGGCATCGCTGCCGCCTGACCGCATCTGACTGTGGCTCATCCCCGGCTTTCCGGACGTGGTCGTCACTGCCCGATTGAGCTCCTGCCACGTGGGCGCTTTCTGGTCACGATACGGTTGATAGTCCGCAAACACAGACGGCACGCTGACGGCCGGAACCGATGCTGCCGCATCTGTCGGGTCAGGAAGTGTTGTAGTGGCGAGCACGAGCGCCGGCAACAATGCCGCCGCGCCGGGCAGCGCCGCGATAAACATTCGCATGGATTTTTCTCGTCGTAAGTCACCTGGATGGCCGACAGGCGGCCGTCAGGTCGAAATTCCGCATTGCGGCTTTGGCCGCGACAGAAGGACTAGACGAGGGAGATTCGGGGAGGTCGTTCGATGCCGTCGGTCAGAAACGACGCGACACGGTCCGATGTGGGAAACAGAACAGCAAAATGAACAACGTCGGCGGATGTCGCTACTGTGGGGGCTGCTGGCAAGGCCCCTCCGAAACAGCAGGACGCACAGGTCGAGCACGAATGGGCATGGTGCACATCGCCGCCATGCGAATGGCCGTGACGGTCACCGTCAGCCATCGTCACATCATGCGTGTGACGGTGCTGCGGAGTCGACTCGTCCGCGTCCACATGCTGCGCCGACGCGACATCACTCCCGAAATGCGAAGACCCGCATTTCATGGAGACGGCCGCGAACGACTGAACCGGAAGGCTCAATGCCAGCAGCACGATGACGAAGAGTTTGCGCCAGTAAGACATGGGTACGGAGTCTAGCACGCAGTTTAAGAAGACTGTAAGGCCGAAACCGTCTCAGGGTGTAACTGCGTGTCCCTTGACCACAACTGCCAGGTCGACGTCGCAAGCCATGCCGAACGGACGACCTTCACCTTGTATTTTCCGCGCCCGGCCGCCGTCCAGGCGGTTCGGATGGACACCAAGGGCAGGCGCGTCACGCCGGTTCTTGACCTTCCTACAGTGGGAAGGTTCATGCTGAGGGTTCTGATTTGCTACTGGAGGCAAAAATGGAATTCGAAGTTAAGGATATGTCATGCGGCGGGTGTGCCAACTCGATTACGCGCGCCGTCGCCAACGTCGACCCGACAGCGAAGCTCGACATCGATGTCACCTCAAAAATCGTGAAAATCGATTCGGCGTTGCCGGTTCAGCGTCTGGTTGCCGCCATCGAGGACGCGGGGTTTCATCCAACGGTCCGCGCGTAATCACAGCGCGCCGCGGAGATAGCTGACATGCACATCTTCAAGGCCCAACACGATGAGAGTGCGTTCATGCAGCGTTGGCAGGCGAAGCACTACGACAAATGACATTGCAAAGTGCCGAAGGGGTGCCAACCCGCAGTGCCTGTGTGGCCTTTGTCTGGCCGGAGTGGCGATGGACGACCGTGCTCGTCGCGAGGCCGAAGCCAAGACGCTGACGGAGCGAACGACGTCGGCGATGCGGGAGCAGCTCGAAGGGCGGAGTGCATGGGTGCTACAACTTATTTTTGGCGCGGCCGCGGTCTATTCACCACGGTAGCGGCGATGTAGGCCCTGTTGCTCAACGCGCGCCCCGTTCCTGGAAACTCTTGGAATAGCGCTCCGTGTCCCGCACCGGCTGCCGACAAGGTGACGGTCTCGCAGACGGGTCCGTCGCATAGCGCGATACACACCAGTTTAAAAGCACCACCACCATCAGACGCCCACAAATCGCTTGCGAATTGCATCCTTGAGAACGTAGTGCAAAGTCGTCATTCCGAGCACTGAAGCGATGATGATGGTAATCCAGGAGTCTGCATCAAGTGGGACCATGCCGAGCGCATTCTGCAAGGGTGGCCAATAAACTGCCGCAAGCTGAAGCAGCGGGGCTGCGGCCAAAAATGTAGTAATGGTTAGACGCTGCAACACCGTGCCGGCCTTTCCCCGCTCCTGGGTTGTCACCAGCGTAAGCACGTACAAGCCGATAAGTACAATCACCGACACGCTGGCTGTAGTACCGTATTGCTCACCCCTGTCCTGGAACAGGAAGAAATTCGCGTACACGAGGAGTGAGCAAAACGCGGTAACGAGGCCGGCGAGAATAGCGAACTTCAAAGGCTCCCCGACGAAGCGTTTCGTCGATTGTTTTCCGATGCTCGGCTTCATCAGCGTCAAAAGGGTCGCGGGCACGCCTATCGTCAGGATGTCAATCCACGTAATGTGCCGGGGGCTCAGGGGGAAACTGAGCCCAACAAAACCTACGAAACCGACAAAGAACAGGCTGTACACATTCTTCGTGAGGAATAGCTGCAGAATGCGTTTGATGTTGTGAATAATTCTGTCACCCTCTTCGGAGAGGGCGGGCAAATGAGCAAACGAGTCTTTCAATAAAACGATATCGGAGACATCCCGAGCGGCGGCGGCTCCGGAGTTCATGGCAACACCAATATCTGCCTGTTTTAGCGCCAGCACATCATTGACTCCGTCGCCTATCATGCCCACGAAGCTGCCGTGCGATTGCAGGCGCTTGATAATCTCCTGCTTTTGGGCCGGCACGAGTCGCCCGAAAAACTGCCCGTCGTCGATTGCCTTGTCGAATTCCTCAGTGTTCATGCCCGCCAGCTCCGGGCCGCTCAAGGTCGAACCGTAAACGGTCATGCCAGCAAGGCGAGCGACTGCTGCGACGGTCAGCGGATTGTCGCCGGATAACACCTTCAGACAGACGTCGCGGTCCTCATAAAAACGGACTGCACTGCCCACATCGGTACGAAGCTCGTCGCAGAGAACAACGAGTCCCAAAAGGCGCATATCGCCTGAGGACTCGGATAATGCCGCGTCTGAACGGCCTATGACGAGCACGCGCATGCCTTTCTGCAAAAGCGTATCAAGCTGCTCTCTCTGGGAGGGTGTCAGAAGTTTCTCCCCGAGCGCCTCAGGCGCTCCAAGCCAGAGAGAAAATTCCTTGCCATCGACATTCAGCCGTACGGCGCTTAACTTCGTCTCACTGCTGAACGGCAACTCGCCAAGCACATTGCACTTGAGCGCGGGATAGGCGGAAGCAATTGCCTCGGTCGTCTGGTTCTGCGAACCCACGGCTCCGACGAAAAGCTGCAAAAACCGACCGACCGCATCAGTCGAACCGGAGAACGGGACCAACGAATGAAACTGCAGATGATTCGTTCCAAGCGTTCCTGTCTTGTCCATACATAGCACAGTGAGGTGGCTCAACGATTCGACCGCACCGAGCTTTTGGACCAGCACCTGCTTTTGCGCGGCTCGTAACGCTCCCATGGCGAACGCGAGTGTCGACACCAGCACCAAACCTTCCGGGACCAGTGCCTTAATCACCGTGACCAGCGACAGAATCGTGTCTTTGGCGGAAAGGTGCTTGATGTATGCCGACATGAGTAACAACACGACGAGCAGTACGAGGATTGCAGTCAAGACCTTTATGACGGTATTGATACTTCTTTGCGTGGGCGTTAGCCGGGAGGCGTACGTCTTCGCCTTGGCAGTTAGCTGGTTTACACCCGAGAGGATACCGACGCGCGTAGTCACGTAATCTCCAGAGCCGCTGAGGCAATGACTGCCCGATAGCAGCGGGTCCCCCTTCCGCTTCCCCACGCCCTCCGCCTCACCTGTCAGAAGCGATTCATCCATGACGATGCTCTCAGAGGTCACGAGTTCGCCGTCAGCCACGACCTGGTCACCGGGTTTCAGGCGTAACACGTCGCCTTTGACGACCTCGCCACTTCCAATTTTCTGGTCGCTTCCGTCACGGCGCGCGGTAACGATGGTATTCCGAAGTACGGCGAGGCGGTCCAATGCCCATTTGGCACGGAACTCATTGACAATTCCGACCAGCATATTTGCGAAGGTAACAACCGCCAAAAACGCAGCGTCGCTGTTCGAACGGACGATGAGGAGCGCAACAATCGATACGACCAGAATGCCATTGAATACGGTCACAACGTTACTACGGAGGATTCCGGACACGGTCCGTGTAGTGAACCTCGGCGCAAGATTTACATTGCCTGCGCGACATTGTTCGGACACCTCCGCCTGCGTCAGCCCGGCGCTGCCGGAAGTTGCATCACTGGCACCCGGATGCTCGACCTGCAGCGGTGCAGAGACGCGCGCCGAAGGCGAGGCTGCTCCGGCAGTTCGGTCTTCGCGCGGGCCAGGCGTTTCCATCAGGTCCTCGTTTTTATCGCTCATGTTGCTCGTTTGCCTCCATTCGCGATAGCGCTTGCCGAACCCCTGTGAATCAAGTCACCTCGGTTGATTCACGATGGAGTCCTTGGGTTCACGAGCGAGCGGGTTCGGTCCCGCAACGCGCGCCGTCACACGGAGCGGATGGAAGTAGCGAGCTCGAAATCCGCCTTCCAGGTTCGTGAGTACCAGGCGCGCGCCTGTGCGGCGGGAGATTTCAGAGACGATAGACAGACCCAGTCCGCTTCCCGACTGCGCCGAGTGGTCCAGGCGATAGAACGGTTCCAATACGTGCGCGAGTTCGTCCTCCGGAATGCCCGGACCCGAGTCGGCTACTTCAAACACCACCTCGTCGCCCGACTGGACGACCGATACATCTACCCTTCCTCCGACCGGCGTGTATCGCACCGCGTTGTCGACAAGGTTTCTCAGCACGACAGTGAGGGACGACACATCCACAACGGCATCAACTTCCTCGAAGTGCTCGAACCCGAGGTCGATGTCTTTTTCGCGGGCCATGTCAATCGTCGCGTTGATGACGTCGGTTGCCACCGCGCGCAGTGATACCCTGGTTGGCTGTTCTAGTCCCCCCTGTTCGGACCTCGCTAATGTGAGCAATTGCTCCACGAGCCTGTGGGTTCGGCGCAATCCGGACTGGAAGGCCATCAGTCGCTCACGAGCATCCGGTGACGTGATGGTTTTGCGGAGGTTTTCCGCCTGCAACGACAATGCCGCCAGCGGTGAGCGCAGTTCGTGCGCAGCACTCGCGACAAACCGACGCTGGAGACTGATTGCTTCACGTAATCGGGAAATCAGGCGGTTAATCGACCTGACAAATGGCAACGCTTCGTTGGTGATTCCGTCTTCAGATAGCGGTTCAAGCGATACATCAGTTTGCTCGTCAACAACGTTCGCCAGACGTGCAAGAGGACCCAGCTTCGTTCTGACAATCACCACTATGACGACGCACAACCCCGGTAGAAGAATGAGCATGGGGACAAGCGTTCTCATTGCACCGTCCCGCGCAATTTCGTCACGCAGCGCGGAAGGCTCAGCCAATGCTATGCGTTCCCCGCTGTGGAGCGTTCTGATGTTGACGCGCCACCTTTGCCCGTTGTCCTCCAGGTCATGAAAACCGTCCGTCAATGTGTTGGGTACGATGAGTCCCGCCGCCTGCGCGAAACCTGTCGCCTCTCCATTGAGCCTGTCAATGACCACCTTGACGTCTGCATCCTGCGAACTCTCGACAGAAGGTCGAGAACCAGTAAACGCCAGCGCCCCGTTGTCGATAAGAGCAGCTATTTCCTTCAGCTGTCCGTCCTGCAGTTCTCTGGCCTCCTGATAGGCGAACACGAACGACAGCCCACAGGCAATCACACCCACCCCGACAATCACGCAGCCAATCCAGGCCGACAGCTGCAACGTCAGGGAGCGTGATTGCTTTCCTTGTCTATCAACCATCCCACACCTCGTACGTTGCGAATGACGGACGCCCCCAACTTCTTGCGGATACCGTGAATCACTACTTCCACTGCATTGCTCTCGACCTGCTCCTCCCACGCGTACACCTTCCGCTCAAGTTCCCCTCTCGACAGGACAGTCCCCGGTTTCATCATGAGCGCGCTCAGCAGTGCGAACTCGCGGCCGGTCAGGCTACACTCGGTGTCGCCATACACCGCAACGTGTGTATTTGAATCCAGCGTCAGATTTCCGTTCGTCATTTTCGTGTCGCCATGGTCACCGAGTCTGCGCGTGACCGCCCGAAGACGTGCGAGCAGCTCACCGATTTCGAACGGCTTCACCAGGTAATCGTCGGCGCCTGCGTCGAGCCCGGCAATTCTGTCGTCAAGACTGTCGCGCGCGGTGAGAATAACGACCGGAGTCTTGCTCCCTTTTGCCCTCAAGGACAGGAGTACGTCGATGCCATCACGTTTCGGCAGGTTCAGGTCAAGAAGCACCACATCGTGCTCGCGTCCTATCAGCGCACCTGTCGCCGAATCAGCATCGCATACCCAGTCGACCGCGTAGGCGGCATCTTTCAACGCCTGCACGATTGCGCCGCCAATCATTTCGTCGTCTTCTACGAGCAGAATTCTCATACTTCTCACCGGTCGGCAGCAACTTGCTAAGTCAACCCTAAGTCTCGCGAAGTAGTATCTGAAGCGTTTTTTGCGCCGGATACCCACCGTGACCCATCGTACTTACGATAGTAGGTTGCAAAACCGAATTACTGCAACCGGTCAGCGATGTAGGGGTGCAAATGCGCTCGCACGGTTCGCTCAGCTGGCGCTGACTGTACTGTTAAGCGGATGTGCTTCGTATGCACCGAGGCCTCTTCCTGAGGCGCCGCAATGGTCTTATGACATAGCGACTACCGACGCTCCGCTGACGGTGGACCAGGTGGTCGAGCGGGCACTTCAGCAAAGCCCCGACATCCGGCGCGCTGAGCGGGAACTCGATATCGCCACCGCCAAAGAATATGCGGACGGTCTGTTGCCAGACCCGACGCTGACGTTCAGTACCGACCGTCCCGGCGCCGAGGGTTTTGTACCCGCGTTCATGGCCGGACTCAGCTACGAGGTGTCGGCGCTGGTTGACCGACCCGCAAAGAAGCGAGCGGCCGCCAAAGCCAGTGAGAAGCAACAGCTCGCACTGGAATGGACGAAATGGCAGGTCGCGAACCACGCCTATGCGCTCTACATCAATAACGTGAGTCTCAAGCGTCTCGAGAGAGAAGTCGAGCAGCTTGTGGCATATCAGAAGGACGGTACCAAACGATTGCAAAAGGCCCTCGCGCGCGCCGACGTAACGCGAGACGCGGCCTTGCTGGCGGAAGTAGCGTACGGCGACAACGTGCAGCAGCTAGGCACGCTGCGACAGGAAAATCTCAAGACCGAGCAGGAACTCAGCAGGCTGCTTGACCTTCCCCCCGGTTCGCATTTGACGCTTGCGGCTCCGCCGGAGCCATCGGAGGTCCCGCAGGACCTCATCGCCCGTGCGCTTTCAAACCTTGGCCAGCGTCGGCCCGATTTGCTAGCACTGCGTGCGGGGTACGACGAACAGGACGAACGCTATCGCGCAGCGCTCCTTGCACAGTTTCCGCGGCTCGATGTCGGCGTCACAAGGGGCCGCGACACGTCGGCCATCTATACCTCGGGACTTGCCGTCTCTGTGACCCTGCCGCTGTTCAACGGCAACCGGGGCAATATCGCGGTCGAAAAGGCCACTCGGGAGAGCCTCTATCAGGAATACGGGCAACGGCTCGATGACGCATATACGGCCGTCGACGGCATCAGTTCTGAACTGACTTTGCTAACTGAAAGTCTTCACAGCTCGCAGTCCACGGAAGCCGCGCTCAATGCATCAGTGAAACAGTTACGTCTCGCCTATGGTAATGGCGACGTCACTTTTCCGGTCCTGGCCGACATTGAAGTCCGGCAGCTGAATCAACGCATTGCGACAGCAAAGCTCGCCAATTCCGTCCTTCAACAGCAAGTCGAACTCTGTACCTTGATTGGTGTGAGCGCGATTGACCACCGACCGCTTCAATAGGCCGCCCATGACATCTGTCCGCCTGCTGGTCCTCATTGCAGCCATCGGCATCTGCTCCGTCGCCGGCCATCCTGCGTTTGCCGAGGACGTCGTGACGATGCCTGCGGTCCAGAAGCGCCTTGCATCCACCATCTCGGCACCGGCACGCGTGCAGGCAGCATCCAATACCGTACTGAGCGCGCCTACTGCCGGCGTCGTCTCCAGCTTGCGCGTGATTCCCGGTGAGGAAGTGCGGGCCGGACAAGTGATTGTACGGCTGACCGGTCCCACCATATCGACTGATACCGCACGCCTTGCAGCGGACCTGAAGTCGGCCCAGATTCGAGTGACGGCCGCGACCCAAACCGCCGCTATCGAACAACAGAAGCTGGAGGAACAACTCAGTACTCGCGATGCGGTCATTCGCGCACATGCCGAACTCGACACCGCGCGTCAACAACTTGCGGCGGCGCAGGCGGCATCCCGCGGCTATACAAATCTCTCCACCATTAGTGCGCCGGCCGCTGGGATGGTGACGGCCGTTAGTGCTGCCGATGGCCAGTACGTGAGTGCGGGGCAGGCGCTCACAGCCATCGCGCCTACAACTGGCCTTTACGTAGTCGCCGACCTGTTTGGAAGCAATGCCAGCTCGGTCGCGCCGGGCATGAAGGGCGTTTTTCTGCCCGAGGGCAACAATGCAATGGTTCAAGTGGTTGTTCAGCGTGTGTCGCGCAGTCTCACCACACCGGGTCAGGTGGAAGTCTGGCTCAAAGCTGGACCAGGCTACACCCTTGACCCGGGGGCGGTTGGCACCGTTTCTCTTACCATGTCCGACGACAAGCAAGTGGCTGTCCCATCAGCCGCGCTCATTCTCGACGCCGGTCAATGGTGGGTACTGGTGCGTGACCGGAGCGGCAGCCGTCGACGCCAGGTCGTTCCAGGCCTATCGGACGGCGGTTGGACATCAATCAGACAAGGTCTCGTGCTGGGCGAACACGTCGTGACGCAGGACGCCTATCTTCTCTTTCACCAGGACTTTGCTACGCGTTATCAGCAAGCCGATTGACGTCGCTTTAAAAGAAGAACAATGCTCAACGATATCGTCAAGAGGCCGCTACTCTGGGTCATGCTCTACGCAGCGCTGATTGCGTATGGCATCTACGCGCTGTTGAACATTCACGCGGAAGTGTTGCCACAGTTCAACATGCCGCAAGTAAGCGTCGTCGCGCAGTTGCCGGGCGCGACGACGCTGGACCTGGAGGGGCTGATTGCCCGACCTGTCGAAGCCGAACTGTCGTCGCTCGCGTCACTGAGTGACGTGAGGACAGTCATAGGACAAGGTTCCGTCAAGATTGAGGCGCGCTTTTCTGAAGGGACTTCCGCAGCAAGCGCCCTGCAGGATGTCAACGGTGTTATCGGACGCATCAACAGTTCGTTACCAAAAGGTACGAATCTGACGACGGAAATCTCCGGCAATGCGATAAATGAGGTCGCGGACTACGCAATCCAGATTCCTGATGGCGTGGATGCGTCCCAAATCCAGCGTATCGTCGAGTCAAATCTCGCACCACGTATCCGGGCGGTCGCTGGTGTGCAGCGCGTGTCGGTCGCCGGCCCAGGAGCCGACGCCATATGGGTGCGCCCCGACCTGGCAAAGCTGCAACGTTTCAACGTCTCTGCTTTGGCTCTCGCGGCATCACTGGACGCGACGACAGCGATGGTGCCGAGCGGATACGTCGACCTGGGTCACCAGGATGTGTTCATGGAAGGGAGAAGTCTCCCGACAAAGCCATCCGACTACACTCGCGTGCCTGTGGCAGCATCAGGCATTACTGTTCCGCTGGGCTCGATTGCGGATGTTGTACGGTCTGCGCTCCCGTCTCACCATTCGGTGAAACTCGACAACCGGCCAACCATTGCGCTTGTCGTGTTCAAGCAACCGGGGGCCTCGACGCTACCTGTCGTCGACGCGGTTGATAAGGCTCTGCAGGAACTCGAACCCCAGCTGCCCGGCGGCGCACGCTTCGTGCGCATCTACAGCCAGGGGCACATTGTCGGCGTGGTCGCCTCAGATTTGACCAGGAATCTGGCCATTGGGGCCGTGCTCGCGGTTGGGGTCCTGTTCTGGATGCTTGGCGCGAGTCGCGGAATATGGGCGCTCGCGCTGAGCATTCCGTTGTCGCTGCTGCTCGGTATCGCAGGGCTGTACCTGATGGGACAGACGCTGAATCTGCTGACGTTCGGCGCCTTGTCAGTGGCCGTCGGCCTGCTCGCCGACGACGCCATCATCGTACTCGAGAGCATTTATCACCGCTGGGAGGCTGGTGACGGTCGCTGGGAAGGTGTTGCACGTGGCTTGCGCGACATAGCCGGTCCCGACATTTCAGGAACGATGACGACCGTCGCGGTATTCCTGCCGCTTGTGTTTGTGGGAGGACTCGCCGGACTTTTCTTCGTCCCGTTCTCTGTTGCGATGACGGTGAGTCTCATTGCATCACTATTCATCTCGCTCAGTCTGATTCCGCTCGTGCTGGGATTCATCGGTCCGCATATCGAGAAGCGCTCCACTTCGGGTTCGCGCGCGGTCGCGTGGCTCAAGAGGCACAACTTGCGTCTGTTCGACTTTGCCCTGCGGCGTCCGCGAGTCTCGCTATGGTCTTGCGTCGCCATTTTCGTGGTCTCGGTGGCTGGGCTTGTACTAGTTCCTGTCGATTTCCTGCCGCTTCCAAACGAGGCCGTACTGCTCGAAAGTTTTACGCTGCCCCCTGGAACGTCATTGCATGATGCCCAGGACGCGTCGGACCGCATTACCCAGCGATTGCTCGGCCTCGACCCTGTGGCACACGTATTTTCTCGGGTCGGCTCTGCGTCGGGTACGTCATACACCGAGCCTGCCTATGCTGGCGAGATTCAGATTGCGCTAAAGCCAGATGTGAACGCGAGCAGTCTCGACAAAATCGGCAAACAGGTTCTGGATGCGTCGAAGCTCCCGGCGGTCCAGACGGTGATTGGAACGCCGACTCTTGAACGAGTGGGCGAAACGCTTTCGGGCCTGCCGCAGCCGTTTGTCATCGATGTCTACGGCGACTCGATTGAAGCGTTGCAATCGCTGTCGAACGAAGTCACGCATCGGCTCTCAGGCGTATCCGACCGCTCCGATGTCTTCAACAACGATGCCTATCCCGTGACCGAACTTCGAATTACGCCCAACCCCGACGGTCTCGCGCTTCACGGCATTACACCGGTACAGCTTTTTTCCCAGTTGCACATCCTGCTGGCCGGACAAACGGTCGCTACCGTTCCGGAGGGTAATGGTCACCTGGATGTGTTCTTGAGACTCGCCGACCCAACGCACTTGTCCATTGAGCAACTCAATCAGATTCCTGTGATGACCAGCGGGTGGGTCGCATTGAAAGACGTGGCAGACGTTCACATGGTCACCGGACCCAACGTCATACGACATCTGAATGGACTGCGAGCGGTGGAGATTCTGGCGACACCTACTGCGCCGCTCGGTCAGGTAATTTCTGCGTCAAAGAAAGCGCTAGCGACGCTTCCCTTACCGGCGGGATACGAGGTGAGGTTTGGTGGCCTGTATCCGCAACTCGAACATGCCGCGCTCAATGTAGGTGTGGCGGCCATAGTGGCTCTCGCGTTAATGTTGGGCATCCTGACGCTGCAATTTGATGGCCTCCTCGTGCCCGGTCTGCTTCTGCTGCAGATGCCGTTGGCGTTCTCCGGGGGAGCAATTGCGCTGGTGGTGAGTGGTGTCGGTCTCAACGCCATCGGTTTGATTGCGTTTCTTACCCTGATTGGGGTGAGCCTGAACCACGGCATCGTCTTGCTGCAGTTGGTCAAGCGAAACGAAGCGCAAGGACTCCCGGTGGTCGAAGCCGTGCGCGACGCTGTTGACGTGCGCTTCCGGCCGATTCTCCTGACTGTGCTGACAGCCTCACTGGGCCTGCTGCCGACCGCGCTCGGTTTCGGTAAAGGCGCCGCCCCTGAACAGGGGCTCGCCATCGTTACGCTGGGCGGTCTGGTCTGGAGCGGTCTGCTAAGTACAAACCTGTTACCGGCGCTTTATGTGTACAGGCGTGAGAAGCAGCATCGGAAGGTAACCTAGACCCGTTCAGGCTGGAACATCGCCCAATACCACTGGTAGCGCCTCATATTGATTTTGCCCCGACGTGCGACCATACCGCCGTCGAACCGGACAATTACAGAATCGAGAAGAATGCAGACCGACATCAAGCCTCGCGCACGCACGCTCAGCCAGATTCCCCGTGGCGTCTGGATGCTCGGCTTCGTAAGCATGTTCATGGACATCTCGTCGGAGATTATCCACAGCCTCCTACCGATGTTTCTGGTGACGAGCCTGGGGGCGAGCGCCATGATGGTTGGCCTCATAGAAGGTGTCGCGGAAGCGACCGCGCCCATCGTGAAAATATTTTCCGGTGCACTGAGCGACTATCTTGGCAACCGGAAATGGCTGGCGGTCATTGGTTACGGCATGGGCGCACTCAGCAAGCCGCTTTTTGCACTTGCGCCGACGGCAGGAATTGTCCTGACGGCGCGCGTCGCGGACCGAGTCGGGAAAGGTCTGCGGGGCGCGCCGCGTGACGCGCTAGTAGCGGATATCACTCCGCCGCATCTGCGCGGTGCCGCGTATGGCCTCCGCCAGTCGCTGGACACCGTCGGCGCCTTCGTCGGTCCGTTGCTGGCCGTCATGCTGATGCTGCTTTGGGCAAACGACTTCCGCAGGGTGTTCTGGGTGGCCGTGATTCCGGGCATCGCCGCCGTGGCACTGCTTGTAATTGGCGTCAGGGAGCCGACGCATCAGTCAGGTGCGAAGCGCGTCAATCCGTTGAAGCTCGGAAACCTGAAGAAGCTGAGCAAACCCTACTGGTGGGTAGTATTTGTCGGTGCGGTATTCACACTCGCACGGTTCAGTGAGGCGTTTCTCGTCCTGCGCGCCATGCAGGGTGGCGTACCGGTGGCGCTAGTGCCACTCGTCATGGTCGTGATGAACCTGGTTTATTCGGCGTCGGCTTACCCCTTTGGCAAGCTAGCCGACTCGATGAGCCACACCAGACTGCTAGCCATTGGTCTCGTCGTGCTGATTGTGTCGGATGTCGTGCTTGCGCACGGAAGTCACTGGCCAGTCGTGCTGCTCGGCGTCGCTCTGTGGGGCCTGCATATGGGACTCACGCAAGGTCTGCTGGCGACCATGGTTGCGAAAGCAGCACCACCCGAGCTGAAAGGGACAGCGTTTGGCTTCTTCAACCTCATGAGCGGATTGGCAATGCTTGTGGCAAGCCTCGTCGCCGGCGAGCTCTGGGACCGGTTTGGAGCAAGCACAACGTTTTATGCGGGAGCTGGATTCTGTATCGCGACGCTGATTGTGCTCGTCGCCAGGACAACAACGCCTGGTGGTGAAACATGAACTGGCGTTTGCTCTTTGAGCGCATCGGAATTCGCAACCTGCTCGTTGCTGGCGTACTAGCCGTGGGTGGTACGTGGCTTTTCCTTGGCGTGCTGGAGGATGTCATTAGTGGGGACCCGCTTGTTGCCGTCGACGTCAAGATTCACGCTGCGTTGCAATCTATGCGTTTCCCGTTACTCGACTCCCTTATGGTCGCCGCCTCGGAACTGGGAGATGCTGCTGTCACCATCCCGGTCATTCTCGTTGTCCTTGCGTGGCTCGTTTGGCAAAGGCGGCTGCGAAGCGCCACTTACTGGATTCTGGCGGTCGTGTTTGCCCAGGCCTTCGTCATAGCGCTGAAGTTTGCCATGCACCGTGCGCGACCGTCATCGATGTATGAGGGCTTGCAGGGGTTTTCCTTTCCCAGCAATCATGCAACGCTAAGCGTCGTCACTTATGGCTTTCTGGCGTTTTTCGTTGCGCGCGCGTGGGGCAATGCCGCACGGCTACGTATTGCGACTGCCACGGCACTGTTCATTCTCCTGATTTCGTTCTCACGTCTTTATCTGGGCGTGCACTGGTTTTCTGACGTGCTCGCCGGAATCAGCTTCGGTGTGGCATGGCTAGCAATAGCGGCCGCGCTTCATCACTTTGGCGATGAAAACCAGAGAGACGCTTCCTCTCTGGGTGTAGCGTCGTTCGTCACGTTTGTCATCAGTGCACTGGTACACATCATCATGCAGCACGGTGTCGACCTGTCTCTCTACGCGCCGAGGTAGCTTGTTGAGCGACGCTAATAGGGGCAGGAGACGGCGAAAGCAAGTGCATGGTGCTCATGTCGCGCTCCGTTGGTGTATGTCAGCAAGAACGCTGGAGCGGACTAACAGGCGGACGTAGCGGCCGCAAGATTTATAAACAGTTGTAGAGAGCTTCCCAACGGTTCCCTGGTCGGGTTTTCCTGGAAGTATCTCCTCCGGTTAGCGTCCGGCGCTCAGGCTACCGCACCAAACAAAGCGCCGACGCCTGATGACACGCCCATTGCCAGAGCACTCCAGAAGACCACGCGGATAACACCTGGGCCAACTTTCGCCCCGCCCGCTGTAGCGGCCAGACCGCCTAGAGCGGCTAGCGAAACCAAGGCAGAGAGGACTATGGTTGGAAGCAACACCGATTCGGGCGCGAGTGCGGCAACGATAGCCGGCAACGCGGCGCCGACCGCAAAGCTACAGGCAGAAGCCAGCGCGGCTTGCAGAGGTCGGGCAGAAGTGACCTCCGAAATGCCCAACTCATCACGTGCATGAGCACCCAGTGCGTCGTGCGCCATCAGCTTTTCCGCAACCTGTTTGGCAAGCGGCAAATCCAGGCCACGCCGCACGTAGATTGCAGTCAATTCTCGATGCTCGCGCGAGAAGTCGGCATTGAGTTCTGCCTGTTCCTGGACCAAGGCCGCCTTTTCAGTATCCGCCTGCGAGGAAACTGATACGTATTCCCCTGTCGCCATCGACATCGCCCCAGCGACCAGGCCGGCCACAGCGGTAAGCACAACGCTTCCGTGAGCGGTGTGCGCCGATGCTACGCCGGCAACCAGGCTCGCTGTCGAGACAATGCCATCATTGGCACCCAGCACAGCGGCACGCAACCAGCTAATGGATTCGAGACGGTGCTGTTCCTTATGCCGCACAGGCATAGTTCCTCCCCGCTGGAAACGTTGATGCACTATCTCATGACGGTAGATGCGCGAGCGGCCTGATTATCCAGCTGCGATGGCGACATCGGAGAGCTTGCAGTCCATGGCATTGTCTGCCGGCGCCGACGAACCTGACGATTCATGCTGCAGCTTGGCCCGTCGCCGCGCCCGGTCGTTAATCACCTGATGACGCCGGTGGTCGGTCATCTTCTTCCACCCTCGAATTTCATCGAGAGTACGAAAGCACCCGACGCACAATTTGCTCTTGCCATCGAAGGCACACACATCGATGCACGGCGACTTGACTGCCATGGTCAGGCCGCCGCTCGTAACGGCTGCACTTCAACGGTGACATGCGACAGCCCCTTAAAACGCTCGAGCACTGCATGATAGAAGCGCGAATCTCGCTGGGGTTCACCTGTTGCCACTGACACCACGGCGCTCATGTGTCCCGGACCCACCCGCCATACATGCAGGTCGACCACCTTGTCGCCACGGTCCTCGATAGCATGACGCACGTTCTCCGCCATGCGCCTGTCGGGACTCATGTCGAGCAGGATTGCACCGGTGTCACGCATCAAGCCATACGACCAGTTCGCAATCACCAGTGCACCGATGACGCCCGCCAGCGGGTCCATCCACAGCCAGCCGAACGCGCGTGCCAGCACCAGACCGATGATGGCCAGCACGGAGACCGCGGCATCAGCCATGACGTGAATGTAGGCGGACCGAATGTTATGGTCCCGGGTCGCTGCCTCATGCACGTCGTGGCCGTGCTCATGTTCTTCGAATTCGACTTCGTGCTCGCCGTCCGGCATCCGCACGATGACCTTGAAAGCATGCGGCTCGGGAATGTCTTCCTTCGATTCCAGATAGCCGCCACGGTCCGCCAAGGCGAATACCTGTTGCGTCCCATCGGGTCGCACCGTCGTAGCGGACACCGCAGAAGCGTCCAGTCGCGAACCCTCCGTCGTCGGTGTAATGCGGAAAACGGGCGGCACGCCATCCTCGAAGACGGAAACGGCAAACACACCGGACGGCGCGAAAATCTTCTGCACCTCATCTTCATGAGCATGGTCGTCGTGACCATGGCCGTGTCCGTGGCTATGACCATGGCTATGGCCGTGGTCACCGCCGCTCAGCAGCCATACGCTTGCCAGGTTAACAAGCAGGCCCACCACCGCGATAGGAATCGCTTCGCCGAAGTGAATGGGTACCGGCGACAGGAAACGCGAGACCGCCTCGTAGCCAATCAACAGCGCAATCATTGCGAGCACGATGGCACTCGTGAACCCTGCGAGGTCGCCGAGCTTGCCGGTACCGAACACGAAGCGGGAGTCGGTGGCGTGCTTGCGCGCGTAGGTGTACGCGAGGGCCGCAATCAGCATTGCTCCAGCATGCGTCGACATATGCAGGCCGTCGGCGACGAGCGCGAGCGAGCCGAACATACTGCCGCCGACGATTTCAACCAGCATCATCGCGCTGCACAGCGCAATCACGGCCCACGTCTTGCGCTCGTTCTTTTCATGACCGGCACCCAGAAAGATGTGGTCGTGCCCTGCGCCGAACGCGGCGTCTTTGAAATCACTCATTTTTGACTCTACTTGAAATAGCTATGGACGACTTCGATGAGCTGGTCGGTCGCACTGCCGGCCGGTTCTTCGTTGGTATCAGCGTCCACCAGATGGGTGCGGATATGGTCTTCGAGCACGACCGCCAGCAGGCCGTTCATCGCCCCACGGCAACTCGTGATTTGTTGCAGCACGTCGACACATCCGCGCTCCTCTTCCAGCGCTCGTTCGATGGCTTCAACCTGTCCCTTGATGCGGCGGACGCGGTTGAGCAGTTTCTGTTTCTCGCGAATGGTGTGACTCATTGATGACCTCCGATATACCGTGGGGGAGTATAGCTCAGATAGGGTAGAGGGGTATATCAATTCCTGTGAACGAAAGCTTTTAGAAAGAAATTAGGGAAGACGCTCAGCGTTGGATTTCAGTGAGTAGCCTTCTTTCCGGTCCCTAGGGAGCGCGCACCAACCTACGCAACCATTGGTTGTGACGAGGCTCCCCGAGTGGTGGCCGTCTGTGTTGTCTCGCGTACTATCTGGAGTCTTCGCGGATGACCACGATGCTGGGTCGCACTATGGAGAGTTAGGACGGAGCGCACGCTTGGTGTCGGGCGCCCGCTCCCATCAACTTTGCAGTATCACCTTCGAAGGCGTCCCAGAGACCATCGACCACGCTCGCGGAGGCGAGATTGCGCGCCTAGTGGCTTCGCGAAAGCATCGCCCCGGGACTGCAGTCTCAGAGCCGCGTTCACCGGCAAGTGCGGTGCCACCCTGCGCGCAAGGTCGTCGAGTTGTCCACACAATCTGTTTGCAAGGCTGTGGACAATTCGCGAGCAAGCCGGCCAAGTCGCTGAAACGATTGGAATTGTGCAGTGCGCGCTCGGCGCATGCATTTAACGGGTGAAGCATGTCGTGCACAGAGCTGTGGAGTAAGCACACCACGGCCAACGCATACGAACCAGTGCAGACAAACAGAAGACTGACGCGCGCCAGCGCGATAGGTCGATTCAATTTGCATATGAGTCGACAACAGCGTCTAATCGAGCCGTCCGCAATCGCCGTTCCCATCTCGTTCAACGCCAGGAGAGCAACATGGCCCACCCCAACGTTGAAGATGTCGTCAAGTCGATTGCCTCTGACACCAATACGTCCACCGAGACAGTATCGAAGATGTATGCAGACACATGGGCCGAATATAGCGACGGTGCGCGAATCCTGGATTACCTGACCGTCCTGGTCTCCAAACGCGTTCGTGAAAATCTGCGCGGCGCTCCGCAAGACCGACACTAGGCGACCGCCGCAAAGGTCAACAAATCGCCTCACGATACCCAGCGGCGATATCGCGTACTGGAAGGGCTATTCAGGGTCCCGGCATTCCCGGGTTTGCCTGTCGTTGACGAAGACAATCCGGTTCGGTACCTTTTGTTAAATCAGAGATACCGCAGAGCAGTGATTGATGGCCGACAGCTATGAAACGACCAGAGAAATTGAAATCGAACTGAATGGCTCGCGCTATCGTGGCCGATATCGCGTCATGAGTGGCACTGTCATCGTCTACTACGAGAATGACATCAAGTTTGCAGACTACGGCATAAATGGGCCCGAAGTCGTTGCGAAGTGGCTGCTAACCGACCTATTGCGCCGACTCGAAGCGAAGAAGAGAAAATCGGGCGGAGACTAGCCGGCCTGTAGATAGCGCAGAGCACGACGGCGAGCGGGTCACCACACGTTGCGCAGCATTTTGTGAGCGGCGCGCATGTGCCGTTTTTTCTGAGCGCCAAGAAATACCACTGCCTCCTTGACAACATTCGGGTCGCCCAGCTGGAACGAATACTGTCGCAGCAACGTTTCACTGACGACCAGGTCATTGAGTTTACCAAGTTCGTCCTGCACCGCAGTCAGCAGTTCGAGGTTTGCCTGATGGCTACCGTCGAGCGCTGGCGAAAAGAGCTCCAGCAAATATCGAAGCTTCTTCCCTGCAATTCGCACCTCGTGCAGCGCCGCGTAGCCGGGATGTTCAGGCTGAATTGCGCGCTTGACCCGCTTCTTCAGCGCCTTCTCAGCCAGTTCAACACGCTCTTGAGCAAACTCTGCAAGCGTCAGACTCGCAACGTGTGAATCCAGTTGCTGTCGGGCGCCGGTCATTGCCCGTTGCAATATCTCCTCAACGCCAGCGCTACGAATCGTCCTGCGGCTGAATGACAGGGCGTCGGCGCGATGCTCGCCCACTGCATGAAGAAGTGGCCCCAATGACAGCCGCGCTAGCTGGTCGCCCGTCAGAATGTCGCGGAGCACGTCCCAGTCGCGGGTTCTACCCGCGGCATAGGCCAGATACTTGAACTCCTCGCGCTGAAGTCTGGCGTCTTTCCTGTCGAGTAACGGCTCGTAGGCCCACCAGAGTGAACGCAATCGACGCAGCGCAACCCGAAGCTTATGCAGAACTTCGGGGTCTGCCTTGGCGCGCAGTGTGTGGGCACGACGAACGGCCTCGGCGGAGGTCGACGTCGCAAGGACCACGAAGGCTTCAGCCGCTGACGTCGCCGCGGTTATCGAATCGGCACAAGGCCCGTCCTGTCCGGAGCCCGAAGCGGGGGCGTCAGATTCTTCCTTCGCCGAAGCGGAATAGCGGGAGCTCATTTCTGCGACGCCCTCGAATACAGCAACGTGGAAAAGGAACTGCGCAAGGCCGTGACCTACTTTCAACATACTTTCACAACGTACGCTCGCTGAGCAATACGTTCGACCTGTTCAATCGTACAACGGCAGTCGCCCGGAAACCAATTCAGTCATCGGTTTAGCCTTCTGGGTGTTTGCGGTCCTACGGGGCTGCACGGATAGGAGCACTTTCTTTACCGCCTTTTTACTTGCCGCAGGGTTTGAAGGGCGCCTAGAATTTCTACAACATTAAACAGAGGACTGGTGCTTTGGACAATCGATGTCGTCGATTTTCGAACAGCTTCACTGTCTGACCGGCAGGACGTCCGAGCTCTCTTTTTCACAGCCACCGTCTTGCCAGCAGGCAGATGGTGCGCGCCGTAGCCACTTTCTCCGTGCACCCTGATGAGCGCCATCTGGACGCAGCGATTGCGCGCGTTCGCTTGGCACCGATTCGCGAGCGTCAACTCGCGGCTGCGTTCGCTCGCGCATTTTTAATTCATTGGTGCGGTCGGGCACATGGATAAACACATGCGTTCCCGACGCCGATAAGGAGTCGCCATGCCGGACTGTGACAGTTACCCCATATGCCGCTCACTTTTACCTTTGCCTAAGGGAAGCGAGTAGACGTTCGTCGCCGCGCATGATGCGCCCAAGCTCCGAGTCTGCTGGCTTTCCGCGAATCACATTAAACCAAACGCTCGGAGAAATATCATGAACTTCGGTCTCCTCGTGTCGCAACTGCCCCACGTCCAGGAATCGCGCGTCCACTACGACGCCATGCTCGCACTGCAAACCCGCGAACCGCACAGATTCGCCGCATTCTGGCAGCGCCTCAAAACTCTCGTCTCATAGTTTTCAGCGATGATTCGGCACACGCAAGAATGTCAAGTACGAGCTAGTGCAACTGGCAGACAGCGAGTGCTGAATACATCTTGACGTCCGCGTCGTCATCGCAACGACGACGACATGCATGCGGGCAATTGACATACAACGTGCAAAGCATCTGCGCCAAACAGGAGGTTGGCCATGAAGATTATTGAACGCAACGATGCACCCGAAGCAGTCCAGTGTTTGAGTGCACATGAACTGGCGACGCTCCTGGTGCTCCTTCAAGCACCTTGCGATGCGATGGCGGCGACGCCGGACGTAATGGCACTTCGCGATGCCGGCTTCGCCAAACTGGTTGACTCTGGACAAGGCACAGCCAGGTTCGCGATTACAAACGAAGGAAATGCCGTACTGCGGGTGCTGGGCGCTGGTTGATTTGGTGCCTAGCCGTACACGGACGTCGGACAGAAAAGGCAGCCACAATCGGAGAGCATGCAGTGAAGTCGCCTGATAGAAGCCGAAAGGGTACGAGTCCCTACACGCTCCAAGACGTCGATATCGTAATCACCCATCTCGAGCGGGTCCTAAGTTCGGAAGGAAGCCATTCGTTATTCCCTAAAGCCTACTGGCAGGGTCGAATTCTTCAGGCATGCGCGACGCCAGGGCTCACGCGAATCCAGCAGGAACGACTGCAACGATTGCTTCACCGCATCGCCGCACGCTATGGGTAAACCGCAGGTCTGACAATGCATTCAACCAACCGCTCGAAGGATGCGTACCACTGCCAACACACGGGCGAGATAGCGGAAGCGCGCCTCGATGCCCTCGAGTCGCAGTAACACACTTCCTCTGGACTGACTGGCGGCTTCAGGTGTCGCCGGTACAATGGACGGACCTATCGCATTGACCTCAGAACGTGACTACACACCCGTGCGTACAAGACGACTTTCTGCAGACGCTCGTAAAGGACAAGACCACCGTAAACGTATTCCTCGTGAACGGCATCAGACTGAGTGGTCAACTGGCCGGCTTTGACCAGTTTGCAGTTCTGCTGGAGTCTGGTCCAGGCGTGCAACTTGTTTTCAAACATGCGATTTCCACCGTGATGCCGGTCAATGGCAAGAGCCCGGCACCGCGAGCCGACCGAGGTGCCGTCGAGTGGTGACAAGTCGAACCACTTGCGAGGTCGCGTCCGACGAAAACTGCCATGACACGCTGTTGCCTACGCCTGACCTGCGCATAGCCAGGCGACATCCACGTCGAGAAGTTCAGACAGGCGCTCGCAATCCGTGCTCTTCGGAACGGTAACTCCGGCGCGCCAAAGGGTCACGTCATCTTCCGGTACGCCGAGAGACCTGGCCACCCGACTGGAAGTAACCTTTGCGCGCTTGATGGTCATGTCCAGGCGTGCGGCGAAGGCCCGCCTTGAACTGTTGTTTTTGCGAGTGCTCTCCAGATGTGCATCTAAATTCATACGACGATTCATGGCGTGCAATGCTCCATGTGACTTCATGCCGACCAAACCTATGTGTTTCACGCTACGAATGTATGACGCGGCGCCAAAGCTGATGCTTGCGGTCGAGCGCTAGCGCCCGGACAGGCGTGTCGTTCGCGTAAGCTTCAGTGCATCGAAACGCCCCTTGCTGCACGTCGTCCCCGCGTCGCGATAAGCCGACGTTCAGTCGATGGCAATCGACACGGATGCAGTTTCAGCTATCGCGTTCACGACTAGCAGTCGCGTAGCCGCTTTTCTCGAGTGAAGTAGCAGCGCAATAAAGACGCTCACCCGACGAAGAGTATTTCGGAACACTTGCTCGAAGGTCCACTCCCGATTGTCATCACCCGCTTTTGTCGCCAGCGGGTCGAGGAAGTTCCACTGGCAGAACACGGACTCTCCTGGAAACAGAGGGACGTGCTGTTCCGCGACTTCGTCACACATCGCGATGATGACCGCCGGGCGACAGCGCCAACGCAATGAAGGGCGCAGAAGAATCCAGTGGGTCGCCGCGAGAAAAAGCGCTTCTTCACAAAGTGCCCCGGCAGTAGGCCGATTCAACTGACATCTCAACCGTCACGTCCTGTAATTTCTGTCTTTTGCAGTTCCTATATCTGCCGGCGCTCGGAGAGCACCATCGCGCAGCCCAACGCTGAGTAAGTCGCACTCGAGACAGGTAATACTTTCTTTCTTTTTCCACGTTGACTCGACCAAAGTGGCTAGGTAAGTTCGTTGACTCAGAGTTACCGCAGGGCAGTAGTCGATGGACGCAGGCTATGAAACAACCAGAGAAATTGAAATCGAACTGAATGATTCACGCTATCGAGGCCGGTATCGCGTCATGAGCGGTACGGTCATCGTCTACTACGAGAACGAAATCTAGTGTGCCGACTACGGCATGAATGGCCTGAAATCGACCGTTGAGGAAATCGTGGACTGGAAGTTCTGGAACAAGACAAGCTCGCCTGCTCCCGGTGCGTCCGAACGGCCAACCGACACCTATGAGGCGTTGCGGCATCTGCTTGGTATGCTGATGCAAGCAGACACGCCGCCTTTTTCGAACTGGCACGCACCTGATATGGTGTTCGCGCCCAACGTTGAGAACGTCGCGCAGAGTGCGACGAAAGGCTATCTGCTCGCCCTCTGGTTCTGGGTCTTTGCAGAAAAGCATGGGGTGGTCGCCGCGAGAATGGCTCGCGACACGTTTTGCCTGCTCGCGGACGAGGCTCAGCCGGCCACGGGTGACGTTCTCGACAATCTGATTGAACTGGAAAATCGCCTTATCCAGTCATTCGACGCGACTCCGATTGAACAACGCAGCTTCGTACAAAGTGGCCAGATGGTGACGCTGCCAATGGAGTTTTTTCTGGCAACAGGCTTCCTGCTTCAGTCCCCTGACTCGCCTTACCATGGTCGCTCGGGTGTCGACTTCGAGGGCAACGACATCAAGCTGGCGGGTTGCCTTCGCAGTGCCACTGAGGAAGCACTGCCGCTTTTCAAACCGATGGTACAGGCTATCCAGGGCTTTGACGCCCGCACCCTGCCACGGTGGAAATGGAGCGCGGCGCAGGGTGCCATGGAGCGGCATCTGCAGCGGCGCTATAACAATCCCCTGTTTCCCCTACATCGCCAGGTTGTCACCTCAAGCGACGTCTATGCAGCGCGTGTCGCGGATTATGAGGCGCTGGCTAATATTCGCAACGAACTCGCTGAACTCGCCCGGGAGTTTTACGGACTCACAGAGTTGGCCGCCGACTGGCACCCACTTCTGAACGGGCTGAGAGAGCGGTTGGACAAGCTGGAAGACCATCGTCTGATGGCGGGGGGCGAAAACGAGTCGCTCGGAGGCGCAATCGCAGAACTGCGGGGCAAGGTCATGGACGTCTGGCGCTCGGCGCTTCACAACAATGCCCGCCATCTCGCCGCACTCGAGAAAGCCGAGACCGTTCAGCGGGAACGCCATGCTGCACTATTTGCAACCGACTGGATGCGCCAGCTACGCAGTCACGCTTCGCCGATACCGCCGCAAGAAGTCGTCGCAGCGCTTTTGAGTGACTCGCCGACAGAAATTGAAAGAGCGGTTGCCGCACTACAGACCGAGCCACAACTGCACAGCACGCTCGAAAACTGCCGCTCGTATGCACACAGGCTGGTGGCAGAAGTCCGCACGGGGAGCCATGCCCTTCCCGACATTGACGAAAAATTGCGCATCCTCGACGGAGACTATTCCTGAGCAATCCGCAGCCACCATACACCTACAGTGTGCATGGCATTCGGGTCACACATCAACAAGCCCGACGGCCTTCGCCATTGCCGGCGCGTTACTGAGGCGGCGAGTTGGCCATGAGGCGGTCGAATTCTTCGCGCGCGCTGAGCAGTTCCTGCATCGCCGCAGCGAACCTCGCGAGCTCCAGCGTCGATGGCTGCGCGCGTGGGGCGCCGCCGAAGCGCTTTTCTAGTACAGCAGACGCGGCCTGCACTTCGCGCGCCGCGACGGCAATGCGCTCGAGCGCAATGGCTTCCAGCGAGAGCGTGTTTCGTGTCGTCATGTCTCTGTCAGCAATTCGGCTTCCGCCGCAATCTCCTGGCCGATTGGACATCCCCGTGTTTAATTCGTTTTCTGCACGCACGCAGCCCGGCCGCTACGGCGCGCTACATCCGCCCCCCCGAAATCAGCGGCGGTCAACACAATCCGTTCGCCGGAGTGCGCAAGTATCTTCCTTTCTGCGACGGCCATGATGCGTTTGCGGCCATCTGTGAACGCCGTGAGAATGCGTGTATCGCTGGCTCCCGGTTGCACCCAGAAGTGCTGTTCAAGCGCCTCACGTGAGGCGGAACACTCGACTTCACGTCCTTGAATCGAGAGCATAAAAATCACGCTTGTGCTGTCGGGTGCCACGCTCGGCGCAAGTTCAATGGCGTCCACGGTCAAGACTCGTCAAATTGATTGGTGTGCTACCTATCTCGTACTGGAGACCCGATAAAAATCTCAACCTAAAGCGATGAAAGGCGTCGCGCGTCATTTGTCTTATATTTAAACGAAACGTGCTCACGCGCGCGACAGCCACGGCTGGCGCCCCGACGCTCGCGCAGCGTTTCACGACGCTAATTCGGTGGAAACACGTTCCAGTAACCGTCGTCGTGCTGGAAGAAGAACAACGCGTGCGAACCCGTCGGTAGCCAAGTCTCCACGCACACGTAGCGGGCTCTGCCTGAGCGGGTACGACCGAACGCGGTCACGTGCACTGGCGTGGTAGGGGTGAGCCATTTTTCCACTTGGTATCGCAGTGACTGCGCCTTTACGTCTTTCATCTGCTGCTCCCGTACACCGGTACTTTCGCAACCCATTCGCCAGATACAGCGAAAATGCCGACCAGGAACCGGTGCCTCGATGTTCGACGCCATTTTCCCGCGCCGCATCGAGAGCTTCAACAACCACTTTAACCATAGCGCCAAAAGCAAGCAACAGCGTATGCTTCAGCAAGATAGCAACAAAAAGAAGAGTAGCCCATAAGCGCATGTTCGGCGGCTCTGGACGACGATTGTTGGTGCGCTGCACCACACAGTTGTTTGGCCTTAGTTGGCCAGCCTGGATTGTTCCCCGACAGACGGACATACGCCTCTCACGGAGAACACGAAGGCCTGCGCTCCAACACGTAAAGGCATCAAACGGGTGGGAGGCAAGCCTGGGACAAGTCGACTTCAGCACATTCGAGCATCAGGGCTGGGAGAGGGTCGCTCAGCCCTATCACACGTATTTCGGTGATTTGACCACCCAGTCGAACCCCGCGATGCTCGAGGCGCTTGGCATTGGTCGTGGCACGCGCTTTCTCGACGTCGCATCCGGCCCTGGCTACCTCGCTGCTGCAGCCGCGCGCCGTGGCGCGGACGTCGCTGGTGTGGATTTCTCGGTCGCGATGGTGGAAAAGGCACGACGCGTCTTTCCGGGACTCGAGTTCCGCGTAGGCGATGCGGAGGATTTGCCGTTTCCCGACGAAAGCTTCGGCGCGGTGGGTATCAGTTTCGGGATGTCGCACTTTCAGCACCCTGAGCTTGCGCTCGCGGAGGCGTTTCGCGTGCTGCAACCTGGCGGCAGAATTGCCTTTACGGTCTGCGCGACGCCGGACAAGGCAGTTGGCTTCGCTATGGTGTTAAGGGCAGTCGAGGAGCACGGGACGACCGATGTGCCAGTGCCGCCGGGACCACCCTTCTTTCGCTTCAGCGACTGGCAGGAGTCAAGGCGCGCGTTGCTGGACGCCGGGTTCGTCCAACCGGACGTACACGAAATGGACCAGACCCTGGTGCTTCGTGCGCCGGATACACCGTTTCACGCGCTCATGCGCGGTGGCGTCCGAGTTGCCGCGACGCTAAACGCCCAGACGCCGGCCGCGCTGGCGTTGATTGAACGGGCCGTCGCGCGCGACGCAGAGGCATATCGGAACGATGTCGGGGAACTACGGGTTCCCATGCCCTGCGTCTTGGCTTCCGCACTCAAGGCCTAGTCCCACCGAAAAATCGTGCCTCGAGCTAGCCACTTTAATTTACAGGGGAGTCTGGCGCGTCATCGGCAGCTACGGTGAGGATGTCTGGTGGCTAACTTTCGCATCGACCAACGTCCGGCAATCGCTGACTAAAATCGATTTCGAATCGAGGAATCGAACACTATCGCGGCAGACAAAATTTTCGTTTGTTGCACAATTGCGGTGCTACACCCTTCGCGTGCCGAGTAATGTCGACAACAATTGGAACCAGAACCAATGCCTGCTGATTCCCTAACGATTGGGTTTGCGCTTTTCGAGAATCGACTGGTCGCCGCAGCATCGCTCACGCGGGGAGACACCGGCCCTTTCTTCTGCCCGGCCTGTCGAGGCAGAGTTTTTGCGCACCTGGGCGATATCTACCGATGGCACTTCAAGCACCAGCGCAAAGCGGCGTGTGCTTCCTCGACTGGACTCACGGCTGCCGAGACAGCGCTACACCTGATGGCCAAACAGATACTCTGCGAAGCGCTCTACATTCGCACGCCCGCCTCTATGCTCCGCGCTGAGACGCGAGCCGGCACACTTGAAGTCTGCGTCGCCCCTGAAGGCAAAGTCGAGTGGACGGAACAAGGTCGGGCCGAAGCGCAGCTCGGTACGCTCAGGCCGGATTTCCTCGCGCATACGACGGAGGGTCCTTTTATTGTCGAGGTGCGCGTTACGCATCGCGTCGATTCAGAAAAGCGCGGCGCCCTTTCCGCGTTGGGCATACCGGCTATTGAACTGGACCTCTCGCGCGAAGAGCGGCTGCAGTCTATCGAAGCCCTGCGACATACGGTCCTTGATGCCCTCCACAACAAGCACTGGCTGGCGCCTCCGCGCCAAGCGGCGGCACAAGCGGAGCTGGACGCCCTGCTATTTGAACAAGCATGCAGGCAACGACAAGCCGAAGCCGCACATACCGACGAGTCCGAAGACCAGGAGCTATTTTCGCTCTGGTCGCAAGAGGACATAGAGTACCGTCATGCACAGCTCGCTGAAGACGAGACGGCTTCCGAACGCGAAGAGCGCTACGCAGCTCAGCGCGCACAGGCCGCCAAGGCAGCGCCCGTTTACCGCGCCGCCACCGTCGAACAAAAGGTAGACTTCCTCGAAGCCAAGCTGCAGCGTTACTGTCAAGACTGGCCGCCTGAATTTCTTGTTGGGGCCGAACTCGGCTTTGAATACGGCGTGCCACCCTACGTTTGGCGTGCCGATGTCTTCCGTCACTTCGCATTGGGCGGTGTCGCCTTGATGGAGCGGCCCGACATTGAAATCGATGCCGTCGTAGCATGGCTTACGCCGCGCTATGACACCGCCCTTACCGACCCTCGGTATATTGCTGAGGCTGTGCGCGCATTCTGCGAGATGCTCGCAGGTGCCGGTTATCTTGCTGCCCGAGACACCGGCTTTGCGGTGATGCGGGATGTACTGCCGCTCAATGTGATGCCGGCTGAAAATTTCTCATGGCGACGCGAGTACCCGTCAGCGATGCTTGTGCAGTGGGCAGCGATTCGGTCCGGCGTGGCGATGCCACTCTGGGTCCAAACGCGCATTGCCTACATCTTTTGCCAACGCGCCCCCTCCCTGTCTGTTCTCGATTTCGCACGGAGCTTGGCTGCCTCACTGGCGCAACCACTCGAGCGTGTTCTGGACTTCCTCCTCGCCTTGGATGTCGCGAAGAGCAGCGGTCCCGGACGGGCGCGAGTTTCCGTCACCCCACTCCATCGGGCTAACGCTGGGCAACCCGCCACTACGCCTCGCACAGGTTAAATCCTCATCGCGTGAATCATCAGTCGTGTGCGTCCAATACTTCAACGCAGCAACCGATGTGGATAACAACTATAGGCCGATTGCGTAACCGCGAATATCGACGCTACGGCAACTTACCTTCCTATAGACCGTTGCAGTGCCGCTGAAGAGCGAATACCTCGCTGACGAACAACGGCGCACTTTTCTGTCCGACTCGGACCAATTCATTACGAAGGCACGACCGCGTAAGGACAGGTCACGACCGGCGAAAAGGACGCCGCGCACAAATCCTGATATCGCTCGCGTCGCGACGCTGTACGAGACTGCCCGAAGGGCGGACGACGCCGGAAGGCGCCACATCCGAAAAATCCAACCTCAGAGTGTCTTCGAATGAAAGCTAGCCCGATACGAATCACCTTGATTGCAACAACGCTAGTCTTCGCAACGGCAGGCACGGCAAACGCCGCAGGCTGCCTCAAGGGCGCGGTGGTAGGCGGGGTCGCTGGGCATTACGCGGGGCACCACGCCGTCGTTGGTGCGGTCGGTGGCTGCATGGTCGGCAGGCACCTTGCGAAGCAGCACGCTCAAGAGCAGGCTCAACAGCAAGCCGCCCAACGTCAAGCAGCGCACGCGCAATAAAACGTCGTCGGCTTGGTGTACCCGGTGGAACCAGAAAATCGCTGGTCCACCGGGCACCTGGTAACTACGTTTAGGTCGTCAACTCGGCGCCAGACTCGACTGTGGCCACCGGAGCGGGCACAGCCACGCTCTTGCGCGGCGCTTTTTCCGCCGGCGCCTTCTTAACCGGAACCTTCGCGCTCGCAGCCTTCTCGGCAACCACTTTCTTCACCGCAACCTTCTTCGTCGGTGCGGTCTTTGTCGCCGCAACCTTCTTGACGACGGCTTTCTTGGCAACTGCCTTTTTGGCCGAAGGTTTCGTCTTGGTCGAAGCACTCACATCGGCCGCCGCACCAGCGCCATCAATCAAAAAACTCGTCCGGTCTTTTGCTGCAGCGAGCCACGCCGGAGCCGGCCCACGTCCGCTCCACGTTGCGCCCGACTTGGGGTCAAGATAGAGCGCCGGCCGCGGTCCTTTCCGTTCGCCTTTGCCCGCAGTTGCACCGGTTGCCTTCGAAGCCTTCTTGGCCACAGTCTTGGCTTTGCTCACAGCACCTGCGCTCGTCGCAACTGTCGCTTCGGCACTACCTGCAATCAGGAATTTGCTTCGGTCCTTGACGTTAGCAAGCCAAGCCGGAGCGCGGCCATGTCCGGTCCATGTCGCGCCTGATTTGGGGTCTTGATACATCGCCGGCTGCGGACCGCGAACATAAGCTCCCACCGACTTCGCCGCCTTGGCAGGCAGCGGCTTCACTGCGGCCGCAGCCGCATCGACCAAGTATTTGTCGCGGTTCTTGGCAGCCGCAATCCACTGTGGCGCGCGCCCGTGCCCGGACCACGTTGCGCCGCTTTTCGGGTCCCGGTATTTGGCAACAGACGTAGCGGGCTTCGCGGCGGTCTTTGCCGCCGCGGGTTTCGCGCGCTGCTTGCCGCCAGCGTGCGCGTCAATGTCAGCGGTGGTCAGGCCGTGTTTTGCCATCAACTCGCGAATCTTTTCGATGACGCCCGACGATTGCTTTGCCATCAGCGCATCCGCCTGTGCCTGCAGTTTTTTCATCTTCGCCTGCACTGCTTCCAAAGTTGTTGCCATCAGGTGACCTCCGTATGATTGTGGCCGCAATATGCCACGTTCGCGCTAGAAAAGGCTAGCGCATTGACTAAAGCGGCGTATCACCAAAAATCACAACACTGCGTCGCCGCGCTCCATACCCGTCACTTCGGTCCGCTCAAGGCTTGTCCTTGCCGCGAACATTACCTGGTGGTTCCCCGCTACTTCCACCGCTCCTCCCTCTGCGTCGGAAGAGAGCGCCGAATCCAACGGCGACAAGCAAGGCCGTCATCAGCCCGGCGCTCATGCCGCTTGCGCTACGGGATTCACTTGCGCTAGAAGGAGCAGAAGCGGCCGTAGGCGAAGAGGCTTGAGTCTCGACAGGCTGCGGAAGCGCCACGCCGGCGGCACTCCCTTGATGCACAAGAGATGCTTCCGATGTCGGCAAGGCGTGGGATGCGGGAAGGGCGATTGCGTCTGAAGTAGGTCCGACAGGGGCCATTGCAGTAGCCGAGGCGATAACCGGAGCCACTGCAGCGCGGGAAGTGGTTTCGACGGACCTGGCTATCACCGCCCACCGAACAAATACGCCGTCGATGCAGTGGACGTCAGTGCAGGCGTTCCGCGATTGCCTCCACCGAGCGAGTTGTGCGGGCGAGAGTTTCCCACTGCTCAGCAGAGCCTGCTGTTGCGCGAAGATATCTTCGTACTCGTTGTTCAGGATGGCGTGGTCGCATATGACGCGCTCAGCCGGTTGTCGCGTGGTTGCACACTGAATATCGTTCGCCCATGCCGCGGTCGAACCAAACGCTGCCATTGACAGCAACAAGACCAAATGTCGTCTCGGATACACCAGTCCTCCTGGAATGTGATTGCCGCTATTACAACTGCTGTCGCCTGTGAGGGAACTCAAGTCTGTGCCTAACGGACTCAAGGGACACATGGCGCCGCTATTGCATCAGCCGTATTAGTTCAGTCGTGGGAAAGGTCTGAACTAACTCGCCTATCGTGAACAGCGGGAGTAGGCACCACGATGAATCCCCCTAGCTCATCGCCGTACGCTTCGACTCTTCCGTCAAGTAGATAATTTGCCGTCAACGCGCACAGCGCCGCATCAACGTCGTCGATAGACCTCAGCGACGTTGTTTCAACTCCCTCATGTTTGAGGATTTCCCGCCGCTGAGTTCCCTTTTTTTTTGCTGACGCGACTTCTTTCCCAAGGTAGGCGCAAGTTATCGCGTGGGGAAACGTCTCGAAACACACTCGGTCACCGATTTCTTCACCATTCTTGAAAAGAGGAAAGTGTGGGGCGAATGCGTCATATACACGCTCGCCGTTGAACATCCACCCGTAGAATCCGCTTTTACTGGACATGGCCATTTCGCGAGTCGGTGTGGCAAACGAAAAGATTCTTTGTTGAGCAAGAGACTTCTCAGCTTTCCTGCCGCCCTCGCCAATTCGCCACCTACAGGGTGCGTCAATGCCCACAGCTGCTACCTCAAATTCGAAGCATTTTTCGAGCATATGCTCCGGCGCTTCTTTGCGGAGGTTGCACACAATTTGGGTACCACGCAGGATAACCAGATGATTCCCCTTCCGTTCTCCGCCAATATCAATCCCAGCTACAGCTCGTTGTGACCTCATAATTCTCCTTCCTTCAACGAAGCGCGCCTACCTTGGTAGCAATAAGCCGCTGTTTAATTCGTCGAGAACACAGCCGCTGCCGTGTCGGCACGCAGTCGGCCGGCCGTGCACAACGAATCCGCGCCCGGGCATCTGCGACAAAGTCTGTCGTCATTCCAGCCCACGATGCCACGAACGGACGGTATAGCGAACCTGCCTTCTTCTGCCGTGCCTCCATCTGGAGGTTACTTGAACCGGAACCCACGACGACAGGCTGAGTTCTGGCCACGCCCCGCTCATCATTGCGACCGAGGCGAGCGCGGCGATTAGAGCCGGCGTGGCGACTACGATTCCGAGTTTCAGGAAGGAAAGCGCACTGACTTCGATGCCGTCACGCCGGAGCGCATTCAACCAGAGAATGGTGGCCAGAGACCCTGTAACCGCCAGGTTCGGACCGAGGTCGACGCCTATCAGGGCTGCGCTTGCAACCTGCGTCGGTGCATGCGCGGTAGCGAGGGCTGAACCGGCGATTAGACCGGCAGGAAGGTTGTTGATGAGATTGCTAGTCAGCGCGACCGCGGCCCCTGACCACCAACCGGCGTGTGTGGCCGAATGCTGGTAAGCGGCGTGCAGGACCTGGGCAAGGCTGTTAATGACGCCGGTTCGCTGAAGCCCCTCAACGAGCACGAAGAGTCCCGCGACAAGCGGGAGCACCGCCCAGGAAATTTCGGCGAGGTGGGCGAAAGGTTTCTTTCGGTTCTCATGGTTGATGTTGACTACAACAAGGCATACAACGACCAGTACGGTCATCAGGCAGGGGTTGAATGCCTGCGCGTTATCGCTTCGGCGATTTCTTCGGCGGCCGGTCGTGCATCCGATGTGGCAGGTCGTTACGGTTGAGAGGAGTTCGCCTTGATTCTGCGCAACACGGATGTTGCGGGCGGACGAGTTTTCGCCGAGCGGATTCGCGAAAAAATCGAAAATCTCCGGTTGCCCCACACGTTCAGTCCATTTGGTTTGGTTACTCTTAGTATCGAGGTCGCCGCGCAACAGCCGACGGACACCACTAAGCCATTGGAACTCGTCGAAACAGGAGACCGGGCTTTATACGCCGCAAAGAAAGCAGGTCGAAATCGCGTTTCATGAGCCGGCAGTAACATACCTCCGCCGGGTCATCTCCTCTGACAGCTACCCGCGCCCCTTAATTCCATTGGATTAAATTCAACGCGAAACGTGAGCGACCGTATTGAGTCCGACAAGGAGAACGTGTCATCGGCCGCCACCATGGCCGCCTCCGCCACCATGCCCCCCTCCGCCACCATGGCCGCCTCCGCCTGCATGCTCGCCGCCGCCTCCATGTCCGCCGTGCCATTCACCATGCCAACGGTCGCCATGCCAGTGATATCCGCCCCAACCTCCGCAGCCGCCCCAATTACTGCAGGTTCTGTACCCCGCGCCGTAGACGGGATAGCCATACACCGAATCGTATGGCTGGGCGCCTCCATATCCTGGTGCGACCGCGCAACCAACCAAGCTCGCTGCCACGCCGAGCAACGCAATCAACTTAATCACGATTTCCTCTCGAATGACGCTGAGGGCGAACCGTGAGAAAAGGCCGGCCGCCGTCGTTGCTAACAACCAAAGTTCGGAAGTGCCTGATGGGCATGCGTACTCTTTCGAATACGCCAGCAGACGGCCGCCCAATCAGCGTTAAATCCTGAAGCGAATAGCTAGGTGTAGGGCCTTAAATTCACTTACTGGGCCTCTTTGGAAGCCTCTCTCACTGCAGCATCTTCGGGATGCGCGATTGCGTAGAGCTCTTTGTTTCTTGCGATGGTGTCAGCGCTCGGAGGATACTCAAACCGCTTGTAGGGCAACAATCCATCTCGCCAGGCCTGAACAAGTTCCTCATGCACCTGCTCCCGGGTCTTGCCCTGGCTGGCCTGCGTTTCTTGCGCCGCCACCAGGCCCGTTGCAGCAAGGGTCACTACACCGAATGCAAATGCTGGCCACTTCATCACGCTCTCCTTGACTCGCCGAAAACAGCCGGAAAGACAAGTATGGAGAGATGTCTCTTGCGTCCGGATGAACGCGAGATTACAAATGAGACATGAACGGGAACACTCATTCCGTCTTGACTGAAGCCCCGATGAGGAGAAAGACGATAAAGCCGACGAAGAAAGTGGCAGTGGCAGCCGCGGTTCCCGGGACGTCGCGACCGGCTTCCAATCCGTCAGGCACATCAGCGGTATAGGATGAGCGAGAGGCGACAAACGCGGTGAGCGATGCGACTTCCTCGTAGCCGCAGCAAGCGCTTGACGTGCGGCATTTGTACGTCCGTTTTCGTCCATGCTTTCCTATTCGTCCGGAATGCGTCGACCAGGAAGGAAACCTTTCGCGCTGCGGTCATACCGCGGGAACACCGCTAAGCTGCGGATTCGTGAACGTGCTCCCGGTTGAGTCGTGGGATTGTTGCGTCTTTTGCATTTCAGAAATGCAGCGCTTATGAAGCGAGTATTGCGCTAAGCTATCCCCGCATCGCAGTCGCCAGTGGCATTGCATCGCTCGTCCGACACGCCCTTACTGCCACCTGGATTTCCATGAAACACGTTCTCAAGAAAGCTCTTGCTGTTCTGCTCGTAGCCGCATTCGCTGCCCCGGCGGTGTCTTTCGCCGACATGCATCGCGACGAAAGACACGCCCCTGTGCGGCATCATTACCAACCTCACCATCATCAGTTTCACCAGCACTACCGCTCGCATAGGTAAGCATCGCGCGCCAGCAACACAGGCTCCGGTAGAGAACGGTTTTCCCTGGATGGGCAAACCGTTTGTTGGCTTTACGATTTATGTCTTGAGCGTGCCTCTTTCTTTCCGGATGTACCCGCATGTAACTGGTCACGCCCGGCTATTTGTCGTGCGGTTGACCCGTATGACGTCATCCTGAAAAAGCGATGCGCGCCGCACGGGAGCGACCGTGGAGGCGTAGATAACAGAATCGTAATTTGCCGGTCAGCGCATGGTTAGTATTGAACGGTCAAGATTAACTACGGGTTCCGACCTATGGCGGTCCCGCATCGCCACCCCCATTGCGGGTAGAGACATCATGAAACTCGTTGCATGCAACGGACATTTTTAACGAGCCAGGCTGACGGAGCGCAGAGTTTCGCCTTGTCGCTGGTCGACTCGGTGCGCCGCAGAGTCTGGTCACAGGAGATTTAGTATGAAACTAAGTGCCAGCACGTTTGTGCGACTGCGCCGTCTCGCTCCGGTTCTCGATGATGTACTCAACTCGTGCGAAGTCGAGCACGCCGACCAGGCAGTGGACCTTGCTTCACTTGCCCAGCTATGCTCGCAGCTGTTTGACACGTACCACAGCCAACACCCGGGCCAGATTGCGCAGATAGCGCAAGCGCGACTCGAAGCCGTTGAGTTGCTGTAACGCGCAACCTCTGGACTGGCGGCGGGTTCAGGTATGGGCATCAAGGTCGCACCAGACGATTTCTGGACCGGTTACTCCAACCTTGCGTACATTAGCGGTTTCCCATCAGCACGCTAAAGATTGACAAGTCCTTCGTCGACGATATCGAAGAAGACGAAGACACCCGGGCACTCACCCAAGCTGTCGTGTCGCCCGGCAAAGCGTCGCGTCTGGATGTGCTCGCTCCTCGCTTGCGTCGGCGATTCGACAACTGACCTTTCACGAGACAGACAGCGTGAAATCAAATTTTTCAGTATGCTGCCCGATGCGCGTCCGGCAATCGCGGTCCTCGCAGGACCTGCGGGTGCGAGCAGATAACTCCCAAAGCATTAAGAGACAATGAACGCTACAATCCTGAATCCCAGTATCGACCGGGACAAGTTGGAATCCCTCGCTTACTCCAAGGTCACCTGGCGTCTTCTCCCTTTTCTCTTCCTCTGCTACGTGGCAGCGTATCTGGACCGCGTCAACGTTGGCTTCGCCAAACTGCAGATGCTCAACGACCTTAAGTTCAGCGACACAGTCTATGGCCTTGGTGCTGGCATCTTCTTTATCGGTTACTTCTTCTTCGAGGTTCCCAGCAATGTGTTGATGCATCGCTTCGGCGCCCGCTTGTGGATAAGCCGAATCATGATTACATGGGCGGTTATTTCGTCCGCCACGCTTTACGTGTCAACGCCAACCTCGTTTTATATATTGCGCTTTTTGCTTGGCATTGCCGAAGCCGGCTTCTTCCCCGGTATCGTTCTCTACCTGACCTACTGGTATCCGGCCGAGCGCCGCAGTCGTGTCAATGCGCTTTTCATGATGGGCATCCCCGTTGCAGGGGTCATCGGCGGCCCGCTGTCGGGCTGGGTTATGCAGGCATTCAATGGCGTTCATGGCCTCGCAAACTGGCAGTGGCTCTTCCTGCTGGAAGCCATCCCCTCCATCGTTCTTGGCGTCATCACGCTCATCTATCTGCCGAATGGGATTCGCGCCGCAAAGTGGCTCACGGAGCCGGAGAAGAAGCTTCTTGAGGAGAAGATTGCGCAGGACGGTGCTGGAAAGCTGCACGCCACAGTAGGAAGTGTCCTCGGCAACGGCCGCGTGTGGTTCATGGCCGCCATCTACTTCTGCTGCATGATGGGTCTCTATGGCGTGGGCTTCTATTTGCCGACGCTCATCAAGGCTGCCGGAGTGAAGGATGTGCTCGACGTTGGCATGCTGACCGCCATTCCTTACGGATGCGCGATTGTTGCCATGCTTCTGATTGCGCGAAGTGCGGACAGGCTGCGCGAGCGCCGCTGGCATTTTGCGGCCGCCGGCCTCATGGCAAGCGTGGGCCTCCTGCTTGCAACGGTCTTTGGTTCGAATGTTGAACTTGCGATGATTGCCCTGTCGCTCGGAACGGCGGGCGTACTCGCAACGATGCCAGTCTTCTGGGCGTGGCCGAGCGCCATGCTTGGCGGAAGCGCAGCGGCTGCGGGCATCGGGCTAATTAACTCGGTGGGCAACCTCGCCGGCTTCGTCAGTCCGACCATCGTCGGCTGGATGAAAGATGTGACGAACAGCACCAACGCAGGCATATACGTCATCGCCGCAGCCCTCTTCGCTGGCGCGTGCCTCGCGTTCCTTCAGCCGCGTGAAGTCCAGACTCGATAGACACTGACACTCATAATGAGCAAATCGGCAAAGTCGAGTTCCTGTTCACTGTCGAAATATCGCCGGCCGGTCTCCGCGTCGCGCCAGCGTGGCCCGAAAAGCGACAAGCAGACGCCATGAGCCTGCCGGGAATGGCGCGCTTTGGCGAAGGGACGTCATTGTCCCGAGAAGAATTCTCGTCTGCTATGCAGGGTATCGACCGCGTGAGCAAGGATAAGAACTGTCGCCACGGCTATGAGTTCATAGGTTGCCGAATGTTCTGTATCAATCCAGACGCCCAAATACAACATTGAAGAACCGGTTTCTTGATTCTCCAATCAGAACCGCCGCATTCGCTTGCTCCTGCGTTTCCCGGGATGCGGCAGCCACCGTTTCGGGCCGGTATGAAAGCAGCGCGGGAACGTTCACGTCCTCATCGATTTCCGGCCAGAACAACTGCTGTCGGTCCAGCGAAATGGCAAAATGCTCGCGTTCCGTTGCCGTCGCCACCTTCAGAACAGGAAACCAGTTCAGTGGGAATCGCACGGCCTGACCGTCGGACAGGTTGAGAAACAGATGTGTATTGTCGAAACGCACGTCAACTACGACGCCGTGCATGGTCACCTCCTGAGCGGGAAGCATCTGAACGACAGACTGTCACAGGTTGCGCTCAACAAAAAACGCCGACAAGTAAGTTGCCCCCCGGCATCGGGATTGAAGTGGGGTGTCCTCTTCACCTTGGGGGCAACCCATTGATGGCGATAGCAACGCCGCCCCCTCGAAGCTCTCGCAATGGCCCCACTTCTGCCGCCGCCGGCTCGGGAACACCGCTTGCGCGCCACTGGTGTACCTTTTTCGAAGGAGGTAAATCATGGGCTCAATCAACCCGCAAAGTGGCACCCAACTCGGAGCCGGCATCGTCGGCGGTGGTATGGGCGAGGGGCCGGGGCCGGATGTCATGGCCGCAGCAACGCTCGATGGAAACAAGGTCGTGTCCTCTGATGGCGAACACGTGGGGAAGATTTCGGACATCATGCTGGACGTCCGGAACGGACGCATCGCCTATGCAGTGCTTTCTGAGGGAGGCTTCCTCGGAATGGGTTCTAATCTGCACGCCATCCCGTGGAGTGCATTAACTCTCGACACGGACGAGAAGTGCTTCGTCGTGGACATTGCCGCACAGCGCCTCAAGGACGACCCGGGTTTCGACAAGGACCACTGGCCGACGATGGCGGATGCGAAGTGGGGGGAGTCAACGTACAGCTACTACAACCGGCAGCCGTACTGGTTAGCGACCCATGAAGTGGTGGAAAACGACCCCGCCGTCCGGCTAGAAGCGCTGGACAGTGACCCAGTCGTCCGGCCTAGAGAGCACTGAAAACACTACTATGTAAGCCGTCCCACGCGGACGGCTTTCCTGTCGCTTTAGCGCCTATGTCGCCGTGTTTACGTCGGCGGCGTAGGCGCCTTGGTTGTCAACCGACGCGCGCGTCCTCTGCGATATCTGGCCACCCGCCCGCCCGGCCCGTTTCATCGTGGTCACCGGAGGGGTGCCGAGGCAATGCCACACGAATAGCAACCGCTCCCGTGGGGGCTGGGATATCCCGAAGAAATCGAGCGGCTACGGGCGCAGGATAAAGTCCATCCAACCTTCGTGAGTCTGCACATCAAACCTTGCCGATACCTGGCCCGCCCCCGGAAGACTCCCCGATACTCCTTTGCCAGCGCTTATTCTCTAGTAGGTCTTCTTCATGTCGCTCTTCATGTCGCTACCTGAAGCAGGCGAGTCCATCGTCCCCTTTTTCTGCATCTGTTTTTTCGACTTGCTGTCCGATTTACCCATGGTGTTCGCGCCGGACGCACCTGACATCGTGTCCGTAGCGCCACTCGCGTTCGGCGTTCCCATTCCGGTTCCGCCCTGGCCGGCACTCCCGGCGCCACCACCTTCACCGCCGCCACCAGCTCCCATTGCATACGTCGCACCCAACAAGCCTAAAATCAGCATCGAAACCATGACTCCCTTTTTGGCAACCCGCATCACTGTCTCCCTTGAACGCACAGCGGCTAGTTGCAACCAGGCTGGTGCGACGCCGCCTCTTTTCTGCGCAATTCCCGTGCCGGTTAGTTTCGGCCGTCTGGAGCTCTGTGGCACCGACTCAGAGCATTCCGACTGACAACGCTACTTTGCAGAGGCTGCACTCGCGGCAGCAGCCTGACTTGCGGCCTTCGCCTTCTTACCGGCCTCGTGGTGCCCAACGGCACATCCGGCCGCCGCCCCAGCCACGCCGTGTTTTCCTGCAACGTGCCCGGCAACGCCTCCGACCACCGCTCCTTTCGCGCAGCCAGCAGCGGCCGCGTTATTAACAAGGGCGACGCTCAAAGCGAAGAGGACACAGCCAGCGAGTTTCATCATGATGCGTCTTCCGAAATGATGTTTTTCGATTTGCACCGCGCAAAAACGTACCGACGCAATAAAGGAATCTGGGCGGCCCTTCGCGAGGTCGATTTGCCGCGCAGAAGATGAACCGGACATCACGAACGAAACGATTCTCGGAGTACTCGACGGCGGGACTCTACTGGCCGCAGTCGGCTACGGCGCAGCGCTCGGGTTTTGCACGCGTCGTCGCGAACGTTGGCGGAGTGCGGGCTTTTCGAAAGACGACCGCGGTACGTGGCGCATGCCGCCGCTGGACGAGCTGTCGCCAACGACGCTCTCGCTGACCAGGCGTGTCTGGATGGGCGCACTGCGCGGCTATCTAGTCGTAGCTGTCTGCTGGTCGCGTCGGTAAAGTCGCGCAGATGACGCTGCCGCGCCAAGCAGGTATCGCTTCGCGGGCAGCGCCTTCGCACGTTGGGTGAAGGCAAAACACCGGGTGACGGCCTGTTGGCAGCGTTGCCTTGGCTCGCGTGTTGATACCTGTTGGTTCGCGGGCGAGCAGCGACGACTTGCCGTCCGTCGCCAATCAGCTTCAGCTACTAACAGCACTGCATCAATCAGGATTGGAGCTCTCCACCTTGTCTTCAAGGACTGCCCCATCCTGAGCGTCGACGCCGACCTCCTGCTTCACTTGTCCCCTGCGGATAACGAATGAATATCGCAATCCGCTGCCCCCGACTTCCTTTTCCAGTTCCTCATCGACAATTTTGCCGGGGTGTGCCCGGAGTGCGATAGAGCGCGCCTGCGCGATGCCAACCTTCGCATCCTTGGCGAACTGTTGTCCGCTGAATGCATGAGCACCAAGACTTGCAATCAACAACCCACATACCAATCCGGTTCCGAGAAGTATCCGCATATCAGCCCCCGTGTAGCTTTCCTTCAGTACGAAGCTGACATGTGAGACCTTAAGATTTCCTTATGGTAGTGCCGCCCAGTTGCATAACTGCACGCAGCAGGCGCCAAAAAGCCGGGCCGTTACCAAACCTCAAGACGATTGGCTTCGCCTGACACAGGCAGTACGCACTGCTCTGGGTCCGCTTGCCCGACGTGGGCTCCCGCTATCCGCAAAGTCTCTTCGCAACCGCCTAAGGTGCGGCTAGCCGAGCGAACCGTCCGAGCCCTCAGCTGAAGAGATGGTTGCCTGGCGACACTGCTTACTGAGGTGCTGTCGCGACCCGGACAACCGAAGCGGCAACGGCGGAGATAAATTCCGCGCGAACAGAATCGCCGACTCTCAGGCTGTCGAGCGATAAACCCGGGCAACATCGAACTCCTGTGTTTGAGTCGGGCCGCGCAGGGTGACCTTGCGGTTCTTCCGGTCGATTTTCAGTACCGTCGCCACGAACTCCACGCTTCGGGTCGAATTGACCTCTCCATTCGACGCCGGCTGCATGACTTCGGTTTCGATTCGCTCGCGGATGCCATTCGATGCCACTTTGTCTGCGTGCGTCAGAATTGGGTTTCTATAAGCAATATTGACCGTGTCCCCGAGTTGTAACTTCTTTACGTCAGCGATGTCCGGGCTGATTTCAAACACGACCATCTCGCCCGCCATGTCGCGCAAGGTCACGGTGTTGTACAAGGGGTCTATCCCAGCGACGCGTGCCTGGATATGCCGAAGGGCTTTCACACCGACTGCATGTCGTCCTGTGCGAGGGCCAGGCTCCTGGGCAACGGCCGATTGAAGTAAAAGCAGGCCGACCGGAACGGCAACAGCGACGACAGTTAAGCGGGCCTCGCCTGTTCTGGTTTCGCGCATATCCGCCTCCCCAAAAAGTCGAACGTTACAAAACCAGCCAGGCCAAAACAGTCATAGACATAAACCGGAACGTGGCCCAGCCCGCTTGCACCACAATGGCCGCGCGAGCTCGTTCGCCTCCCGTCGGAATGCTGTTGTCCGCCAGCCGAGATATCTGTTAGCAGCATACGGTCGCATGGAGGTGCACGTAATACAGCATAGGAAAACCGAGATATAAGCGGTTTCTGCCTCTCGATAACGAATACGCTTAGTTTTGAGGCTGGTCTTCGACACAACGACGATAACGCCCGCGGCAAATCTGCCCAACCGCGGACCCAGTTTCTGACCGTGGTCCCCACTCATACCCCGATTCGATTCGGCTTGATGTGTCCACGCGCCGGGCTCGCCCGGGGCCACTCATTCATCGTGGCCATCGGATAAACGACCAGACCCCGGGTGGAAACAAGCTGGTGCCCCGGAAGGACGGGACGTACAATTTTGGAAACAGGCAGCCAGAGAAACGAATGCGGAGTACCTGCCCGCGAAATGGCGGCCACCGCCGTTAGCCGTTCTGCAGCACTTCGTTGCGCGGCCCCGTCTCCACTTAGGGCAGAGTGATGGCTCGATGGCCGGCCGCCGCCCGTCCAAACCTGCCCGCAGCACTCCTGTGCAGCTGGCGCATTGAGCGACTGCCTTTCTCTTCGGAGCATGCGATGACGAACCAACCAAAGGAACAGAAACGCGGTGTCGGCCGCAAAGACGAAGACAAGCGCGCGGATGATATCCCGAACAGCGACACCGGCTCACCGGCACCTGACAGTGCTGCCCCTATCCTGCAGTCCGAGGATGATGGGCTGTTCGACGAAGACTCGCCGGAATAAGGGGCGACTGGACGAGGCGTTGCTCCGAAACAGCCCGTTTCGGAACAGGGACACGATGAACGGACATACCGCAATGGACGACCGGTTTGATAGACGAGAACTGCTGCTTCATCTCGGAGACATTCTCGAAGCGTTGCACTGTCTGGCCAGGACGAGTCGGCCGGACGCACCGGTGGCGCAGCTCGCGCAGAAAGAGAATTCGTTGCAGGACTTCGCGTTCCTCCGGGCGCTTGCGCCAACGATGACAGTTGCCGAATTCAGCGCACGCGCCGCCAGCGCGTTCTTCTTATGGCCAAAGGAGCTACTCGAGACTGAGCTCAACCGGAATGCGCTGGCGTCCACCGTTCAGCACGACCTTTTTGATGGCAACGCTGAAGGCTGGAGCGCGTATGTCGCTCACATCCAGAAGAAGGTGGCGTGGTTCGGGACCGGGCTTCTCAAGGTGAAAAGGGACCAGATGGCCGAACCGTCACACGATACCGGAAGTCAGGCGACTCCGCCCGAGGTGATGGGCGAGGTCCCGCGTGCCGCGCGTCGCGATGCGCCCAGCGAAAAGAAAGGTTGGCCCTGGCCCGGGCCAGAGTCGACGTCCTGACGCACTGTTGGTGTCTTACATTTCCAACGACCTGGTCGTAGGGCACCTGGGCTTTCGCGAGCAGCACATTTATGTGACTGGGCACGCGGCCGGCCACCGGGTGAATCGCGTACTTCACGTGGTCACCTGCATGAAACTTCAATGGACGTGCGATAGAGCCACGCTACGTTCACCACAATTCGGTCAGGCCAGCGAGCGCCACGATGCGCATCGGTGCCGGGTCGGCGCGTTTGCGCAGATGCGGTCGAGGCAAATGGAGAGGTGCATGGCCCGGGGCCTGCAGTGAAGAGTTACCCCTGTATTCCGGGCGCATGTGTTAGGCGCGTGAGGCAGTCACCCGATTGCTTGCCGCTTCGGGAACTGACCGTGTCACCCGGTCACCTGTGCCCGGCATCACGGTAGAGATTGCATGCTTGAAGACAAGCTGGCGACCTGACGCAGATTCCAGCATGACTGCGTACGTGTCGAACGCTACGAGATAACCACTGAGCCTGATTCCGTTTATCAGGTAGACGTTTGCCAATGTCTTTCCCGTGGCTAGCGACTGCAGGAATTCATATTGAAGGTCAGCCTGATTGGACATGTTGTTCTCGCTTGTCGGTAGCGCTTCTGCATTGTAGCTCTCGATAAGCCGACCCAGCCGCCGGGAAAACGCCAGGTCGGAATTGCTCTGTGAGTGAGAGATGTGGTCCACCGTCTGGCGGCAGCGAGCGGGGTAAGGCGTAGCAATTGCCCGTTATCTTGTAAATAGACTCTGGAGCATGCAAGTGCGGAACTCAACGAGCGAACACAACCCGGGCTCGCCAAAAAGCGAGGGGAAAATCGACCCGACGGTCAAGGACACCGTTCCTGCCAGCGACCCACCCGCAACCGACGGTCCGACGATGATACAGACCGATGAAGATGATGAGTTGCAGGACGAAGACTCCCCGAAATAGCAACAGTCGCCGAGCGCATTAACGTCACCCGCGACCCGACGCGACCGCCGCGTGCAAAACGAAAGCGCTTACGCGCCGAGGCAGCCGGTGGGGCCTTTCCTCAGGCGAAATGTGAGCAAAAACACAGAGCAACCGTGATTTTGCCCGCACGATGGCACCTGACCTGTTTAAAAGTACATCGGCACGCGAGACCAGGAAGCGCACAGAATACTGTTCAATAATTGGCGCCATCATTTGACCCGTCAGCGCAACCGCGGCGGCAGACGTTTTTTTCCGATGAGCAACTGTGAATCCGTGCAGTGACATGGGTAATGCCGTTATACGGTGACAGTCAGTTGCGCTTTACCCGCAGGTTCCCGGAGCCGCCCTCGCTCAGGGATTTCCCGCCGCTCCCCGTCGGGGAGCGGCTCTTTCTATACTGGGCGCAACCCACTCCAATGGAACGCTCGACATCCAGAGGCGACTACGGCTTCTCGCGCTCGCTACCAACCGAGGGGCCCGAATTCGCCTATGCCATCACGGTCGAGCCGCACTCAGTCATCTCGAGTCATCCGATGCATCTTCCGAACCACGCCGGCACCTTTTGAAGTCACTGCGTCTTCTACCGAGCTTCTGCCGGGCGGCGACGCTCAAGCGGAGAACGCCAAGGCCGTTCTCCCCGCTGATACCCGCGCTGCGTCGCCACCTAGAGCGTGTTAGGCACCTTGTGTGAGACCTGGTATCCTGGCGGGATGAAAAGAGCAGACCGCAAAGGGTATCCGACCGATGTGTCGGACGAAGA
>NZ_JBNPVS010000065.1:0-49017 GCF_050434225.1 Paraburkholderia sp. GAS32
CGCATCCTCACCCTTGACCTGAGAAGCGAAAATCACTGACCATAAAGTGTCAATGATGTCCCCGCACGTCTGTCAACCATGTCCCCGGTCTATACGCAGCCGGCAAAGAGAAGTAAGTGCCGCCCCGCACAGGGGCAACGCTAATAGACCACTAACAATTCAAGGAAAGGCCAAAGTCCTAAGAACACGGCCAAACAAGCGCCGAGCAGGCTACAAAACCCTCGCGATCAGCGACAAAACCATCGAAACCACAAGCGTCGACATAAACGGAAACGGGTACTCCCGCCCGAAGAGGCGCAACGTAACATCACCAGGCATCCGCCCAATCCCGATCTTCCTGAGCCACGGCCAGCAGGCCGACAACACCGCCACCGCAACAAACGTAGTCAACAGCCAGCGGATCATCGCCAATCCCTAAGGCAAAAAATCACAACGTATGTGACCGGTCACCGCTCGAAAACGCCTGCAGCGTGTCATCCAGCCCGCGCGAAAACGCAATCACCTTGAACAGCTCGCCCATCTCCGCCTCGGACAACAACTTCTGGACCGCATTCGCCGCAGGCAAAAACTTCGCCGTGTCCGAAGGATCGAGCGCCGATAACGTCTCGGTAATCCCCGCGTTCAACAAAAACCGCGCTTGCGAAGTGAACCCCAACAAATCCGCGCCAGCCTCGACACCGGCTTCGGCGATGCCGGTAAATTCCACGTGCGCGGTGATGTCCTGCAAACCCGCATAAACAAACGGGTCACCATGCGCCCGGTGCCGGTAATGGCACATCAACGTACCCTGCGCACGCTGCTCATGGTAGTACTCGTGGCGCGGAAAACCATAATCGATGAAGAACGCCGCGCCACGCGTGAGCATCGTGCAAATGGTCCGCGTGAATGCACGGGCGGCGTCGTGCGTTTCGGTGACGTAGTCGACACCGGTAGTTTCGATCTCAGCCAGAAGCGCAATGTCCGCAGCCTCCGATACCAACCGGTCGTCGAACGCAAAGGCCTCGTCGCGCCACGTCACGCCGCGTTCGTGCCAGGCGCCGCCGGTAAAGGCGAAAAGCCGTACGGGCATCGCGTCCAACACTTCGTTGCCGATCACCACGCCTTCGAATCCTTCCGGCAACGCGTCCAGCCAGCGCACCTTCGCGGCCAGCGCCGGTGCCGTGGCTTCGATCGTCTCGCGTTGGCGTTCGCGCAACTCACCGGACAAATCCACGATCGAGTAGCTGTCGAATTCGACGGCCAGAACGTCTAGCGCATTCAGCAAGCCGGCGGCGAGTTTCCCTGTACCGGCGCCGAATTCCATCAGCTCGCGCGTGCCGCTCGCCTCCAAGGCCTCGGCGAGCGGGCGCGCCAGCGTCGCGGCGAATAGCGGCGACATTTCCGGCGCCGTGACGAAGTCGCTGCCGTCGTCGCCGCGCAGGCCGAATTTGCGGGCGCCGCCGCTGTAATAGCCGAGTCCCGGCGCGTAAAGCGCGCGCTCCATGTAGCGGTCGAATGGCAGCCAGCCGCCTGCCGCTTCGAGCTCCGCGCGGACCTGTGCGACCAGCGCTTCGGACTGCGCAAGCGCGCTCGGGCCGGGAGCAGGTAAACTATCGGGTTGGTGAGCTTTCGGATTCATCCCCGCATTGTAAATGACCGCCCCTCTGGACACCGCCGCCGCCCGCGCGCCTGAAACGCCGCGCATCGTGCTGATTACCGGCGCCGCCCGCCGCATCGGGCGCTCGCTCGCGCTCGGCTTCGCCGCGCGTGGCTGGGACGTGGCGGTCCACTACGGCGCGTCGCGTGAGGCGGCTGACGAAGTGGTCGCAGAAATCGTCGCCCTTGGCCGCCGGGCGGTGGCTTTGCACGCAGAATTGGGCGACGAGGCCCAGGTCGAGCAGCTTCTGCCCGCCTGTACGGCCGCGCTGGGCCGCCCGTCGTGTATTGTCAACAACGCCTCGCGCTTCGAAGAAGACACGGCGCAGAACGTCGGTTACGACCTTCTGCTGAAGCTGACCGCGATGAATCTCGGCGCGCCGCTGGTGCTGGCGCGTATGCTGTTCGAGGCCACGCCGGAAGCCGCGCGCACCGATGAAAGCCAGCGCGGCGTGGTCATCAATGTGCTGGATCAGAAGCTGTACAACATGAACCCGGACTACCTGTCCTACACGCTGTCGAAAGCAGCGTTGCAGACAGCGACGGTTGCGCTGGCGCAGGCGTTGGCGCCGAAAGTGCGCGTGGTCGGGCTTGCCCCTGGTCTGACGATGCAATCCGCCGATCAAACGCCGGCTGGTTTTGAAGAAGCTCACCGTGCTACGCCTTTGGGCCGCGCGTCGCGGCCGGAGGATATTGTCGCCGCCGCGCTGTATCTCGCCGATGCAGCGGGCGTCACCGGAACGACGCTGGTGGTCGACGGCGGGCAGCACCTCGTGCCGCTGCCGCGCGACGTTATGTTTTTGACGGGCGCCTGACGCGCGTGCGTGCTGGTTGCCGGGTGAACCGGCGGCCGCCCGCGCCTTGAAGCGCCCAGTTGAGTGCTCCGCACTCTTTTTTTCGACTGGAACGAACATGTTTGCCGCTCTTTCGCATCCCCGGCTCGCCGATTGCCGCCGGCTATTTCTGCGCAATTACGAAGTGCACATCAACATCGGCGTGCACGACTTCGAAAAGCGCGGCGAACAGCGCGTCGTGATCAACGTCGAACTGTTCGTGCCGCTCGCGCTGTCCACGCCGGTTCAGGACAAATTGAACGAAGTGGTCGACTACGACTTCATGCGCTCGACCATCGCGCGCCGCGTCGAGCAAGGTCATATTCACCTGCAGGAAACCCTCTGCGATGACCTCGTCAAGGCGCTCCTCGCTCATCCGCAGGTGCGCGCCGTGTGCGTGTCGACCGAAAAGCCGGACGTTTATCCCGACTGCGACGCTGTGGGCGTCGAAGTTTTCCGTATCAAAGAGGATTGAGCCATGAATGCTCAGGAAATCCTGAACGACACCGCGGCCCCCGAGGCTGTGCAGGCCGGACACGCCTCAGCGGTCAAAGCGCCGCTCACGCGCCGCGAGCAGAAAGAAGCCTACGAGAACAACAAGCTGTTCAAGCGGCTCGCGCGCCAGGTCGGTGAGGCGATCGGCGACTTCAACATGATCGAGGAAGGCGACAAGGTGATGGTGTGCCTGTCGGGCGGCAAGGACAGCTACGCGATGCTCGAAATCCTGATGCGGCTGCGCGAACGCGCGCCGATCAACTTCGACATCGTCGCAGTGAATCTCGACCAGAAGCAGCCGGGCTTTCCGGAGCACGTGCTGCCCGAGTACCTGAAGCAACTCGACATTCCGTTTCACATCGAGAACCAGGATACGTACAGCATCGTCAAGCGGCTGGTGCCGGAGGGCAAGACCACCTGCTCGCTGTGCTCGCGCTTGCGTCGCGGGATTCTGTATCGCGTGGCGGGCGAGCTCGGCGCGACCAAGATCGCGCTCGGCCATCATCGCGACGACATTCTGCAAACGCTGCTGCTCAACATGTTCTACGGCGGCAAGCTGAAGGGCATGCCGCCCAAGTTGCAATCAGACGACGGCAAGAATATCGTGATCCGTCCGCTCGCTTACGTGAAGGAAACCGATCTGGAAAAGTACGCGGAGTTGCGCGAATTCCCGATCATTCCGTGCAACCTGTGCGGCAGCCAGCCGAACCTGAAACGCGCGGAAATGAAGGCGCTGATCCGCGATTGGGAGAAGCGTTTCCCGGGCCGCACCGAGAACATGTTCAATGCGTTGTCGAACATCGTGCCGTCGCATCTGATGGATCACAAGCTGTTCCCGTTCGCCGGCCTGCGTGCAAGCGGCGAGGCCGATCCGCAAGGCGATATCGCTTTCGACGAGGAGCCGTGTTCGACCGATTCCGGTGAGGGCGCAACCTTCAACGGATCGAAGCCGATCTCGATCGTTCAGTTCGACGATATGTAACCAGGCCGTGAAGTGCCCTGAAATCAAAGGTTTCCGGGTGATTCGGCAGGGTAATAAGGCCGCGCGAGCGGCCTTATTCGTTATAGGCCGCATGATAGAATCGTCGGCTCCAAACTTGTCTGATTGCCGACGCCATGAACATCGTGATTTTGGCGGCAGGCACCGGTAAGCGCATGCGGTCCGCGCTTCCCAAGGTGCTCCATCCCCTGGCTGGCCGGCCGCTCCTCGCTCATGTCATCGACACTGCTCGTGCGCTCAAGCCCACGCGTCTGGTCGTAGTGGTCGGTCATGGCGCCGAAGCCGTGCGTGAAGCGGTAGCGGCGCCGGATGTCCAGTTCGCCGCGCAGGAGCAGCAACTCGGCACGGGTCACGCCGTGCAACAGGCGTTGCCGCTGCTCGATCCGTCCGAACCCACGCTGGTGCTGTACGGCGACGTGCCGCTCACGCGCGCCAGCACGCTGCAGGCGCTGACCGATCGCGCGGGCCGAGGCGGCTACGGTGTTCTCACCGTCACGCTCGACGACCCCAGCGGCTACGGCCGCATCGTGCGCGATCAGCACGGCAAGGTGTCGCGCATCGTCGAGCAGAAAGACGCGACGCCCGAGCAGCTCAAGATCGCCGAGATCAACACCGGCATCATCGTCGCGCCGACCGAGCGTCTGGGCGCATGGCTCGCCGCGTTAAAGAACGACAACGCGCAAGGCGAGTTCTACCTGACCGACGCGGTCGAGATGGCGATCGAAGCCGGACTCGAAGTCGTCACCACACAGCCTGACAAAGAGTGGGAAACGCTCGGCGTGAATAGCAAGCAGCAGCTTGCCGAACTCGAACGGATTCATCAGCACAATGTCGCCGAGACTCTGCTGGTGGCCGGCGTGACGCTTGCCGATCCGGCTCGAATCGACGTGCGCGGCACACTCGAATGCGGCCGCGACGTCTCGATCGACGTGAACTGCGTGTTCGAAGGCCGCGTCACGCTGGCTGACAACGTGACGGTCGGGCCGAACTGCGTGATCCGCAATGCGACGATCGGCGCCGGTACGCGCGTCGACGCGTTCACGCATATCGAAGGCGCCGAAGTGGGTGCGAACGTCGTGCTCGGCCCTTATGCGCGGCTGCGTCCGGGCACGTCGTTGCAGGATGAGTCGCACGTCGGCAACTTCGTCGAGGTGAAGAACTCGGTGCTCGGTCATGGCTCAAAGGCGAACCATCTTACGTATATCGGCGATGCGGATGTCGGGGCGCGCGTGAATATCGGTGCGGGTACCATCACCTGTAACTATGACGGCGCGAACAAATTCCGCACGATCATCGAAGACGACGTGTTCGTCGGTTCGGACACGCAACTCGTTGCGCCCGTGCGCGTCAAGCGCGGCGTGACGATCGCGGCGGGCACCACGGTCTGGAAGGATGTCGAAGAAGACATGCTGGTCCTGAACGATAAGACTCAAACAAGCAAGTCGGGCTATGTACGCCCGACCAAGAAGAAAAGTTGATGGGCGTGACGCGCGCATGAAGCGCGCTCCCTGAAACCCAGCACTGAAAAGGAATAAGCCATGTGTGGCATTGTCGGCGCGGTTGCGCAACGTAACATCGTTCCCGTCCTGATCGAAGGACTGCGTCGCCTCGAGTATCGCGGCTACGATTCGTGCGGCGTGGCGGTACTCGGTAGTGATGGGCCGCGTCGTGCTCGCAGCGTCGCGCGCGTGGCCGATCTGGACGAGCAGGTGAAGGAGAGCCACCTCGAAGGCATCACGGGTATCGCGCATACGCGCTGGGCGACGCACGGCGCGCCGGTAACCGACAACGCCCACCCGATCTTCTCGAAAGACGCACTCGCGTTGGTACACAACGGCATCATCGAGAATTACGAGTTGCTGCGTGAAATGCTGCGCGGCAAGGGTTACGTGTTTGTCTCTCAGACCGACACGGAGGTTATCGCTCACCTGATTCACAGCCTGTATCGCGGCGATCTGTTTGCCGCTGTGCGCGAAGCGGTCGGGCAATTGCACGGCGCGTACGCGATCGCGGTGCTGCATAAGGATCAGCCGCATACGGTGGTCGGCGCGCGGCAAGGTTCGCCGCTGGTAGTGGGGCTCGGCAACGGTGAGAACTTCCTCGCGTCAGATGCGCTGGCGCTTGCCGGCAGCACCGAACGCTTCATCTTCCTCGAGGAAGGCGACGTTTGCGAACTGTCGCTCGAGGGCGTGCGTATCGCCGATCGTGACGGTTACGAAGCGCAGCGCGAAGTGCGCCAGGTCGCGGCGTATGGCGGCGCGGTCGAACTCGGCCCGTATCGCCACTTCATGCAGAAGGAAATTTTCGAGCAGCCGCGTGCGATTACGGACACGATCCCGCAAGGCGATTCGTTCGACGCGGCGCTATTCGGCGACGGCGCGGGGAAGGTGTTCGCGGACATCGACAACCTGCTGATTCTCGCGTGCGGCACGAGCTATTACTCGGGGCTGACCGCGAAGTACTGGCTCGAGTCGGTCGCGAAGATCCCGACCCAGGTGGAAATTGCCAGCGAGTATCGCTATCGCGAGTCGGTGCCGAATCCGCAGTCGCTGGTGGTGGTGATCTCGCAGTCGGGCGAGACGGCCGATACGCTGGCGGCGCTCAAGCATGCGCAGTCGCTGGGGCACAAACATACGCTGGCGGTGTGCAATGTCGGCACGAGCGCGATGGTGCGCCAGACGGAATTGTCGTTCCTGACCCATGCGGGTCGCGAGATCGGCGTGGCGTCGACCAAGGCATTCACGACGCAACTGGTGGCGCTGTTCGTGCTGGCAGCGACGCTTGGAAAGCTGCGTGGGCAGGTGAGCGCGGAGCAGGAAGCCGAGTATCTGAAGCAGTTGCGCCACCTGCCGGCGGCGTTGAATAGCGTGCTGGCGCTGGAGCCGCAGATCATTGCGTGGTCGGAAGAATTTTCGCGCAAGGAACATGCGTTGTTCCTCGGGCGTGGCCTGCATTATCCGATCGCGCTCGAGGGTGCGTTGAAGCTGAAGGAGATTTCCTATATCCACGCGGAAGCGTATCCGGCCGGCGAGTTGAAGCACGGGCCGCTGGCGCTCGTGACTGAAGCAATGCCGGTGGTGACGGTGGCGCCGAATGACGCGCTGCTGGAGAAGCTGAAGTCGAATATCCAGGAAGTGCGTGCGCGGGGCGGCCAGCTTTACGTGTTCGCGGACGCTGATACGAAGATCGTGAATGACGAAGGCCTGCATGTGATCCGGATGCCGGAGCACTACGGCTTGCTGTCGCCGATCCTGCACGTGGTGCCGCTGCAGTTGCTGGCTTATCACACGGCTTGTGCGCGAGGCACGGACGTGGATAAGCCGCGGAACCTGGCGAAGTCGGTCACTGTGGAGTGAGGGTGATAGGCTGCTATCGCTCGCATCATGCTGAAAAAACGGTCGCCTGAGGGCGGCCTTTTTTTGCCCCGATAGCGCACCTCACTTCCTCACCACCTCCACCGCAGCCGCCGACACAAACTCCGCGCGCACACTGTCTCCGACTTTCAACTCATCGAGCGGAATACTCTCCGCCGCCCTCAGTACCTGCTGATGCTTCGGCCCACGCAGCGTCACCATCCGGCTTTTACGGTCGATCTTCAACACCGTCGCGACAATCTGTACCCTATGCGCCGACGATGCGTATCCCGCTGAGGCCGGTATCGCCACCGTCGTCTCGATGCGTTCACGCACACCCTTGGTCGTCACCTTGTCGACTTGAAGCAGTAGCGCTTGCTGGTACGCAACGTTCAGCGTGTCACCGACTCGCAGTTTCCTGACGTCGGCCAACTGGGGATTGACATCGACATCCGCAAGATTGCCGCGCGGACCGCGTAGGGTGACGCTGTTGGTGGCCGGGTAGATGGCTACTACGTGGACTTGGGCGTGAACGACTTCGGCTTTGCCGAGCGCCGTCTGACCGGCATTGGCGTCCGACGTCTGGGCGAAGCCGGATTGACAGAAAGCGGCCATCAGCACGGCCGCACTCCCCATGACAACGGGCAATGAGCCCACTTTGCGCAGACGAGGCATTCGTTGCTCCCGAAATGACCACTTCAAATGACGATTCCGAGTGACTAACCGAGCAACCCGCCTAAGGGACCAAAGCGCACCCGCCGAGCGCCCGCGCTTACAACTCCGGACGCGCCAGGTCGCTGGTCACGATGTGCTCGCCATACACCTGTGCCGCCGCGACGGCTTCCAGCTTGGTCGCGTAGGGTCCGAGTTCCGGCGCGCCGTCGAACGGGAACAGCACGCGGCCATCGGTGGTTCGAACGACTTTCAACACGCCGAAAAAACGCCGGTAGCCGGCCAGTTTCGACGTCGCTGACACTTCGAAATCTTCCTCCGACGTCGCGGGGACGCTGGGAATGAATACGGTCTTGCTCATACCTGAAAACATCTCTTGTTCAATGGGCTGGCGCCTGCTGAAAAGGTCAAGGCGCGCCCGGTTGTCCCGGGAAGACATTCACCGGCGGGCTTCATTGTCTCAAATCCGGGCGCATCGAGCCGGATGCCGGATCGGCCGACCGATCAACTGGCCAGCCGGTCAGGTGCCAACATCGCTGATCACCGCGGCATCCCCGGCAGCCGGCCCGCAACATCAAGCCCCTTTGACCGCCGCCTCATGCTCGGCCGCCAGCGCGACATCCCGCTCGCTCACCTTCACGAAGCTCGGCCGCGAGCAGACGCGCTGGGTGTACTCGAGCACGACTGGCGTCTCAGGCACCAGCTTGAACATCATCCCCCAATGCAGCGCGATGCCCCACAAAATATCCGCGGCCGACATCTTGTCTCCGAGCAAATAGGGCGACGCCTGCAGCTGGCTCGTCACCGTCCCGAGCATCGAATCGAAATCGCCATAGGGCGACGTGGCGAGCGGTGCCGGTTCGCGCTTCATCGCCTTGTCGACCAGCGCCGGTTCGTAGCATGCCGCGTAGTACACCAGCCAGCGCAGATACGGGCCGCGCGACGGATCGTCGAGCGCCGGCGCGAGACCCGCTTCAGGAAACAGGTCGGCCAGATAGATAAAGATGGCGACCTGTTCGGTGATCAGCGCGTCGCCGTGAAGAATCGCCGGCACTTTGCCGAGTGGATTGATCGCGAGATACGGCGCCTTGCGCTGCTCGCCGGCCTTCATGTTCAGCACCTTTAGCTGATACGGGGCGCCGAGTTCCTCGAGCAGCGTCAGTGCGCTGACGGAGCGGCACTGCGGTGAGTGGAACAGCGTGATCGTGCGATCTGTGGTCATGGGGAGCCTTCTGAGTGAGCGTCTCGTTGGAAAGCCAGCGTCCATCTGACGCCGGATGTCCCCATCCTAAGCGCCCATACCTGTCAGTTTGTGTCAGGTATGACTACACTTGTCCGCATGAGAGCCAGCCGCCTCCTTTCCATCCTGATGACCTTGCAAGCGCGCGGACGCGTGACCGCGCAGTCGCTCGCCGACGAATGCGCGGTCTCCCTGCGCACGATCTATCGCGACATCGACGCCTTGAGCGCCGCGGGCGTCCCCGTCCAGAGCGAACGTGGCGCAGAAGGTGGCTATCGTCTGCTCGACGGATACCGTACGCGTCTGAACGGCCTGTCGTCGCAGGAAGCGGAGGCATTGTTCCTCGCCGGCTTGCCGGGGCCAGTGCAGGCACTTGGGCTCGGCGCCGTCATGGCCGGCGCGCAAACCAAGTTGCTTGCCGCGCTGCCGGTCGAATTGCGTTCGACCGCGGAGCGCATGCGCTCGCGTTTTCACCTCGACGCTCCCGCCTGGTTTTCCGACGCGGACCAGCCCGCGAATCTGCCGTTGATCGCCAGCGCGGTGTGGGAACAGCATCCGCTGCAGATTCGCTATCAGAGCTGGAAGGCCGAAAAATTTCGGCGGATCGACCCGCTCGGCATCGTGCTGAAAAGCGGCGCGTGGTACGTGGTTGGGCGGGTCGGCGCGGACGTCCGCATCTACCGCATTTCGCGCATTCTCGAATTGAACGTGCTTGACGAGACTTTCGAGCGACCGCCGGCCTTCGATCTGGCGACTTACTGGCAAGACAGCACGCAGCGTCTGTCCGAAGAGATGCATGCGAGCGAGGCAACGCTGCGCCTGTCGCCGTGGGGCATGCAGATGCTCGAAGCCTTCACGTCGCCGTTCGCACGCTCAGCCGCGAAAATTGGCGAGCCGGATCCGTCCGACGGCTGGCGCACGGTCACTTTGCCGGTCGGTTCGATAAGGCAGGCATGCGCGGAGTTGCTGCGCTTCGGCACCGAGGCCGACGTGCTGGCGCCGCCGGAATTACGCGCCCGTTTCGCGGAGGTGGCAGCAGCTTTGCATCGCCGCTACGCGGAATGAGAGCGCCGATTCACAGCCGGCGTAGTTTCTCCGAGCGCACTGCCGCACAACTGGGTGCGCCCGACATGCGCTCGCGAAGCACGCGCGGACGCACCAGCCGGCCGTCTTTCCTCAGACGAATTTTGGTTGTTTGGTGCCTATTTTGGGGGCAGAGCTATAATGCGCGAATCCCTTTTCTTTCCCGTCCTCCGTTATGAGCCGGTTACTTTGCCTGATCGTGCTTTCGCTCGGCCTGATGCAAACCGCAACGGCCGACGAAAATAATGACCGCATGTCCGCGTATCTGACGCAGAAATTCGGTCTGGCAAAGGAAAAGGCTCAAAAGATTTCCGACGCGGTGCAGTCCGCCGCTTCGAAATATTCGCTGCCGCCGGCACTGCTGCTGGCGATCATCTCGATCGAATCCCGCTTCAAGGAAAAGGCCAAGGGCGCCAACGGCGCGACCGGGCTGATGCAGGTGGTGCCGGGCGCCCATCGGGGGATGCTGAGGAACGTCAAAGACCTCACAGAGCCGACGACCAACATCGAAGTGGGCTCGGCGATCCTCTACGGCTACATGCGTTCGGCCAACGGCGACATGAACGCGGCGCTCAAGAGTTATGGCGGATCGCAGGCGTACGCGAAGAAGGTGAGCTTGCGCGTCGAAGATTTCGCCGACGTTGCCGGAGCACAGAACGTCGCGTCGCACGCGGGCGCACAAGCCAGCATGTGCGAAGCCGACCGTTGCCCGGCGCCGGACAACTGGGCCGACGCTTTTACGATACCGGCGGGCAACGCCGCGGCGGCGCTGCCAGGCGCATCGCCTGCCATGCCGCACTGAGCGGCAACTCCGTCGTATTTTTCCTCTTTGTCGTGGTCCCGCGCTGAAGCCGCGGAATTGAGCCGTCACGTCGTGTAAGGCGGCGCTGCGTACTTTTTACGCACACCTGGCAACCGCTCTACAATGCATTCCCATTCGAGCTCACGCCGCGCCTCTTCCGATCGATCATGTTCACCTCGTTTTCCAAAGCCACTGCCACCGCGCTTTTCGGCCTGTTGACACTTGCCGCCTGCAGCAGCGCTCCGCAGCCGAAATTCCAGCAGGAATTGTTCGAAACGGGCGCGAGCCCTTACGCCCGAAATTTCAATTCGAGCGTCACGGATACCTGCGAGGCCGCGCGCCGCGCACTGCTGAGTCAGGGCTATCTGACAACGATGACGCGCGATACCGTCGACGGAACGAAAAATTTCCAACCGACCGGCGATACGCACATCGTCGTCGAGTTTCATGTGGTGTGTACGCCGGGGGAAGAGGCGAGCGATACGAGCATCGTCTACGTCAATGCTGTGCAAAACGGCTTTGCGTTAAAGAAAAGCGATACGTCGGCGAGCGTCGGGTTGAGCGTGCTGGGTTCGCTGTCGTTGCCGATCCGTTCGAACAGCGATGCGATGGTCAAGATTTCAAGCGAGACCATCCCGTCGGGCAAGTTTTACGATCGTTTCTTCGGCCTTGTCGATCACTATCTGCAAACCGTGGTGCGCACGCAGCCGGTTGTGAACAACCGCATCGAAACGCGCCTGTTGCCGGTGCCGGTCGAAGCGACCATTCCAGCGTCGCCTCCTGAAATGCCTGATGCGATCGACAAGGCTGCTGCCGTGCAACGTGCAAGCGGACCAAGCGTCGCGCCTTGATGCATGTATTAATGCCGCGGGGTTTCGGCTGATCAAGAGCTGATCAGCCTTCGATCTCATCACGCAGCCGTACTTATCCTATGTTTTTTACTTCATACGTATATATATGTAGTAATAGTTAACAAGGGTTAACCCCGTCTGTGGATAACTCTCAAATCCCCCGTCACATCAACGTCATGCGAAACCCATAACCCTGCGGAACACGACTGTAGAAAAACTACAAAGCTGGGATAACTTTGACAGGGCTTGCCTGGCGGCGCGTCTTATCAAGATTTCGCACACAGGCTGTCCGATGCGCTATCCCGAAGTTATTCATAGGCAATTGTGGATAACTTGCGCATCCGGGCATATGCCGCCCGAGCGGCGGCCCGGCTTTTTCATCGATGCCATCCGCTCGCCAGCGTACAGACCGCCCTTCCCCGAACGTGCACATTGAAGCTGGAAGGTACAAAGATTGCGTCTATTTTTTTGCAAGCGCAACTGTTGCTATTTAGTCAAAATCATTTCAGCAACGCCCTATCCAGGCATAGAGTTAAAGTGTTTTCTGAAGTTATTGGTGCAGTGCGGGGGTGTGCAATGAAACGCAGAACAGCACGACAACTAGTCCGTCTTCTCTCGGATATCAGACATGCCAGCCACTGCACGACGCTGCGGGCGGCGGCCACTAACCGGGCCATATCGCTTGCATCCTCCGAGCATGATGAGGAAGGCACCGAAAACGACGAAAGCAACGACGCGACACGCGAGGCGAGTCACGACAAACCGGCCCGGAGCGGATCATGAGAGCCACAAGCGAACAATCGCTGCGTTTTCTGGTCGAGAAATGGCTGGCGCCGGGGCCTTCGGTTCCGGTTCACGTGACCGAATTCAGCCGCACCCGTCTGGGCGGCAGGCGCTACGTGCGGGTCGAGACTTCTCAGGAAGGTGGATCGCGCGGCCTTTTTTTCTTTCGACACGACGACGGCTGCTGGTGTGTGTTTCCGCCCACTGCCGATACACCCAAACTCTTCGCGCAGCCGCGTGCCGCTTAGCCGAGGCGGCACGCCCGGGCGACTGGCTAAACCCTCACGCTTCATGAGGCAAGCGATCAGGTTCACTTCCGCGTCGCGAGGCTGGTCCCACCTGACACACGATCAAACCCGCGAGCATCAGCGCGCATCCAAATAGCGCGCGCGCTGACAGCGTTTCGCCGAGCACGAGCCACCCGGCGAGCGCGGCGAACACGCCTTCCATACTGAAGATCACCGCAGCATGCGACGGCGCCGCGTACTTTTGCGCAACCACCTGAATCGTATAGGCGACGCCCACCGACAGCGCACCGCCGTACAGAATCGTCGGCGCGGCGCGCTCGATCACAGCGAGACTGACCGGCTCGATCACGAGACCGATGGCCAGACACACGAGCCCGCAAGTCACGAACTGCACGAGCGCCAGCATGAGGGTGTCGTGCCGCAGCGCGAAGCGGCCGACCAGCATCATCTGTACGGAAATCACCAAGGCGCCGGCAAGCTGATACCAGTCGCCGTACAGGATCGAGAAGTGCTCGTTGACGCTCAGAAAGTACATGCCGATCGCTGCCAGCGTCGCACCGAGCCACGTGCCGAATCCCGTCCGATGACGAAACAGCACGCCCAGCAGGGGCACGAGCACCACATACAACGAACTGATGAAGCCGGCGTTGGCGACCTTCGTGTATTGCAGGCCGATCTGCTGCAACGAAATCGACGCCGACAGCACGACACCGAGCAGCACACCGGCACCGAGCAGTTCGCGTGCGCCGCCGGGTTCTCGTTTCGTCAGCTCAGCCAGCGCGGAGCGCCGCACGCAGACGATCATCGTCAGCACGACCAGCGCGCCGAGCAGGAAACGCAGTCCGGTAAACAGGAACGGTCCGATCGCATCGAGGCTTAAGCGTTGTGCGACGAATGCGGAGCCCCAGATGATCGCCGCGACCAGCATCAGCAGATTCGCGCGAAGGTGTTGACGTGTGTCAGGTTTCAAAGGCGGTTTTTCGAATTCGGTTGTTCTAACAAGGCGTTGTATCCGGTGCCGATTCTATCCGGGCGCACGCGTGCGGGATACGCCGCGAACATTCGCGAACACTTGAACACAATTGTGCACACATTCCCCCAACTTCAGGACAGACGCGGCGAGGCAGCGTCCCTAGACTGCGCCCGTGCGCTCGCGCTGCTGGCGGTGAAGCCGTCGCTGGCTTTCGATACGTATCACGTGTCGGCGGGTTCGGAAGCGCCGACCATCGGTCAGATCATCAGCGCCATGGACGAAGCCACCGGCACCTCGGGCAGCCGTTATTCGATGTGCCGCGTGCGCGACTTCGGCAAGATCGCACGCGAGGTGGTGGGCCGTGACCGTTGCAGCAGCGGCCGCCTGATCGAGCACGCGCTGCGTTTGTACGCCGGTTTCGCGGAGCTGGACTACGCGTTCGACAACCGCCGTCTGCGTGACGAGATCGGCTTCGAGCCGCTGCCGTTCACGGACTATGTGAGCGAATGTGTGCGGACCTCGCGCGGGGTGGGGATCGCCGAGCAGATGCGCTGGGACTTCAAATGAGTCTTCAACCGCGTGCACAGCGAGCGACTCGCGCGATAATCGCGCAACGGCCTCATGGATCAGGACACGAGTGACCCCCGGAGCAGGCCGACTTTCAGGCAGACGCAATGGACGAGAAAGACTGGATCGCCGGCGCCGCGAAGGCGCTGGCGATCATCGAAGCATTCGACGAAGAGCACGCGCGCATGACGCCGACCATGGTGGCCGCCCGCGCCGGGCTCTCGCGCACGGCGGCGCGCCGCTATCTGCTGACGCTGCGCGAACTCGGCTACGTGGATACCGACGGCAAGCTGTTCTGGCTCGCGCCGCGCGTATTGCGGCTCGGTCAGTCGTATCTGGATTCAGCACGCTTGCCGCGCACCGTGCAGCCATTTCTTCAGCGCATCACCGCGACGGTGCAGGAAACCGCGCTGGTCGCGATTCTCGATGAACACGACGTGGTCTACGTTGCGCGCAACGGCGTCAACCGCGCGATGGCGGTCGGTTTCGTGCTCGGCTCGCGGGCGAGTGCGCCGCTGTCGTCGGCGGGGTTGATCCTGTTGGCCTTCCAGCCGCCGGAAAGCATCGAGCAGTGGCTGGCGTCCTATCCGATCAAGGTATTCACGCCACATACGTATTCGACCACGGAGCGCCTGCGCGAAGTGCTGGGCGAAATCCGCCGCGATGGTTATGTCGTCACCGATCAACAACTGGAGCTGGGCATGCGTGGTGTTGCGGTGCCGTTGCGTGACCGGCATGGCTCGGTCGTGGCAGCGATCAGCGTAAGCATGCCGATCGGCCAGGAGTCGGCGAATGCGGCGCTGCATCGGGTGCTGCCGACCCTTCAGGAAACCGCCAGTTTGCTGCGGAATCTGGTCTAGAAGCGGGCCTAGGTAATCGCCCTGATACGGCATGCTTAATGAGTGAAAGCATATCGAAAGCAAGCTGTCTCGCGGAAAATACATATCGAGTTTTGCGCATGACAAACCGCCTACGCTGCGTAATACTCTCCCGCGGGGAGCGGTAAGGCGCCTCAAGCCTTGTCTGCTTCACCGTTTAGCTATTTCATTCACACTGACTCAGTCGTCCAGGTTTGGGGAACAACACATGAAAAAATTCATCGTCTCGCTCGCAGCCGCATCGATCGCGCTGGTCTCCGTTCAAGCTTTCGCACAGGCATCGGACGCAGCAGCGCCGGCCGCTGCAGCTAGCGCGCCGAAGAAGCACCACATCAAGAAGCTGAAGACGCACGGCAAGCGCGCTCCGGTTTCGGCAGCAGCTTCGGCAGCCGGCACGAACGACAAGGGCGCGGCAAACTAAGCTCACGCTTGGTTTCGCCGGGCGAACCCTGCCGGTTCTCCTGTGCGCGCCGCTTGTCGGCGAGTGCAGCGCAGTTCCGGTTAAATGTCGCCAGCAAAAAGGCCAGAGCTTCTGCTCTGGCCTTTTTGTATCGGACGGCGACTTTTGGCGATGTTTAGCCCGCGAGGCCGCGCTTGATGACCTCGTTCAGCAGCCCGCTCATACCTTCCGGATGCGTGGCGGCCCGTTCTTTCAGCTCCGCGACCAAGTCGCCATTCAGCTTGCAGGCGAACGCGACGAGGCCCTGCGCCTGATCGAGCTTGCGTTGTTCGCGGCGGTCGAGCTTCGGGTCGGCGGCAGCGGCTTTGCCGAAGCGGTCGGCGGTCGACAGTTTCATTGCGTTGTTCAGCTTGAGTGCCTTGTTCTTTTCAAGGTCGGTCTTTTTCATCGCCATACGGAAGGCCTCTGCCAGATAAGTAATCCCGCATTGTACGCATCGCGCCGCGCGACGAGCGAGCGGCGCCGATTCCGCACCCGAGCGGCGTTGGCGCGGTGCTCAGACCGTGTGGCGTCTGAGACGTCGAGCGGCGTTCAAATCGGCGGTTCCGGCGCGCCGGCCACGCTGTCCATCAGCGCACGCATGCGTTGCCAGTGCGTGCCTTCCCAGAACACTCGGCGGCACACGTCGCAGGTGACGAACTGGTTATGCCGTTCCAGCACGCCATCGGGCGCCCGATCGCCGACTTCATCTTTGGCGATACGCCGCAGCGGCGCATTGCACATCAGACACAAACGGAACGGCTGCGCGCTGCCGGCCAGATCGAGCCGTTCAAACACTTCGCGCAATTGCTCACGCGGCCGCAGTGTGCGTACGTAGCAGCCATGCGTGATGGCGCGGCGTTTTAATAGCTCCCGATCGCGTGTCAGTACGATGCGCTGTTGTGCTGCGGCGAGCGCTTCGATATCTGCGTCGGGATAGTGGTTGTCGTACAGCGTGTCGAAGCCGGCAAGCCGTAGCAGCGGTGCGAGACCGCCCAGATGCGCATCGGCAATGAAGCGCACCACGCGCAGCGGATGTTCGCGCACGCGCAATAGTGGCTGGATGTCGAGCGCTTCAAACTTCGGATAAACGGCGATGCGATCGCCGTCGGAGAGCGGATGATTGAAACCGACCGACTCGCCGTTCACCAGAATCAGTTCGACCTCGGTATGCGGCACGCCGAGCACTTCGATCATATGTTTCGCGGTCGCGCCGCGCGCGCAGGCGCAACTGAACGCGCGCCGGCGCAGGGGCCGGGCGAGAAAATCGTTCAGCTCCTCATAGAAGCGGAATGTCGCGGTGACCATCGCATCAGTATCGCACCGTGTTTAATTGCGCGCTGTCCTGCACGTGTCGCATGGGTGTGCTTTACTTCCAGTTCTTTTGAAGACGGAGCGACAGATGGACATCGGTTTTATCGGTCTCGGCGAGATGGGCGCCGCGATGGTTGCAAACATTTTGAAAGCCGGGCATCAGGTGCGCGTGTGGAACCGCTCGCCGGAACGCGCGCAGCCGCTCGCCGACGCAGGTGCGCGGATCGTCGCGACGCCCGCCGAAGCGTTTGCGGGCGACGCCGTGTTCTCGATGCTCGCCGACGATACCGCACTGCGCGAAGTCATCACCGCATCGCTGCTGGAACACGCCCCGCGCGGCCTGATCCACGTGAACATGGCGACGATCTCGGTGGCGCTGGCCGAGGAACTGGCGACGGCGCACGCCTCGCGCGGCGTCCATTACGTCGCCGCACCGGTGATGGGGCGGCCCGACGTCGCGGCGGCGGGCAAGCTGACGATCGTAGCGGGCGGCCCGGCCGAGTCGATCGACCGCGTGCAGCCGATTTTCGACGCCATCGGCCAGAAAACCTGGCGCATCGGTTCGCTGCCGCAACAGGCGAACGTGATGAAACTCGCGGCTAACTTCATGTTGGGCGCGGCGGTCGAGACGCTCGGCGAGGCGGCCACGCTCGTGACCGGCCACGGCCTCGCAATGCAGGATTTCCTCGACGTCATCACGAGCGGCCTGTTCCCGGGACCGGTCTATTCGGGCTACGGCAAGTTGATCGCGGAGCAGCGCTACGAGCCGGCTCTGTTCAAGGCGCGCCTCGGATTGAAGGACCTCCGCCTTGCGCTGGCGGCCGCGGACGCGGTCAACACACCGCTGCCGATTGCGAGTGTCGTGCGTGACAGTCTGATCGAAGCGGTAGCGCATGGCGACGGCGAGAAGGACTTCGCGGTGCTGGGCCAGGTGGCGGCGCGGCGGGCAGGGCGCTGAGCGGGAGCTTGGGGCGCCGCGCTTTACGGCGCGCCCCGGCTTTCGTAGCGGAGCCCGGACTCGGCTGCTGGGCTGGCGTGCTTCGCCGTAAGGTTGCAGCGCTTGCGCGCCGAGATTCGCGCGATGGGAGTGTCGCTGCGGATTCGCCTAGGCGGGCATAATGGCCGTCCGATCCCTATTCACTTCGATTCCCAATGAGCCTGCATACCTGGTGGCTGTTCGTCGCCACTGTTTTCGTCGTTTCCGCGATTCCCGGTCCGAACATGCTGCTGGTGATGACGCACGGCGCCCAGCACGGCCTGCGCCGTTCCAGCGCGACCATGGCCGGCTGTCTTTCGGCGCTTGTGTTGATGCTGGCGGTGTCGGCGGCCGGCCTCGGCGTCTTTCTCGCGGCTTGGCCGACGATGTTCAACGCACTGCGGATGATCGGTGCGGCGTACCTCGTCTATCTGGGCATCAAGGCGTGGCGGGCGCCGGCTGACGAAGGTGCTGCGGGCGCGGTCGACGAACTCTCCGTCAAACCCGCGCGTTCGCGCTTCGCTCTGTTTCGCAATGGCTTCCTCGTGGCGGGCAGCAACCCGAAAGCCATCCTGTTCGCTGCCGCGCTGCTGCCGCAATTCATTGATGCCGCGCAGCCCAAGCTGCCGCAGTTCGGCGTGCTCGTCGCTACTTTCGCGGTCATCGAGGTGAGCTGGTACCTCGTGTACGCCGGTTTCGGCACGCGAATTGGGGCCAGGTTGAAGAGCCGCAGCGTTGCCAGGATGTTCAATCGTCTGACGGGTGGAGTGTTCGTCGGCTTCGGCGCGATGATGGCGCTGGTGCGCCACTAGGCGAACGGCTGACTCGCGCGTGCGCAGTCAACGCCGCTCGCAAAACGTTGCGAGAGTTGTTGTGCCTATACAACGCCGAGGGTCAACCCTAATTTGTATGTTGCGACGCACCAAATGATTTGCTATAGTTCGTCTTGTCTCCTCCATGTCTCCTCTGATATGGATTCAGCCCGCCGGCTTAGGCGGGCTTTTTTTTGCCCTAATTTCCAGCGTCCCCCAGAAAAGACAACGCCGGCTGACCCTCCGCGGGGCCGCCGGCTTTGTCGTATCTGCGTCGAACTCAGAACTTGTAGGACACGGCTAGGAACGAAATGATCGGATCGGCTTTCAGCTCCGCCTTCGAGACACCCAATTCCGTGCCGTCCGCCGCCTTGATGATGACCGACGAGGTGGTCTTCAGCGGAATGTACGTGACCGAAGCTACAAGGCCCCAATGATCAGTGATGTTGTACGAGAGACCCGCATTGAACACCGGCTGCCAGGACGACGACGCCTTCGCCGACACCTGCGTCTGTCCGGGCTTGCCCGCGCCGGCGGCCAGCACTGAGCCGAGATTGTTCTGCGTCGCGGTCACGAAGTTCTGGCTTAGCTGAACGTCGGAGAACCAGTTATACGACACGCCGATACCCACGAACGGCCTGAAATGTGCCGTCGGCGCATTGAAGTAATACTGGAACAGCAGTGCCGGACTCCATTGACGCACGCTCTTCACGATCGGATTGGCCTGCGGATCGCCCAGGTTTTGCTGACCGAGTGCGCCTGCCGGTCCCGGCGGCTTGACGGTGCCGTGCCCGTAGAGCTTGAAAACCGGCGGTACACCCGCCACTGTCGACACGGCGATGTGATCGGTGAGGTAGTGGCTGAATACGAGGCCGACGGTATTGGCCGTACTGGTCGACAACCCCGTGCCGGAAGACGTGAACGAACTCGGCAGACGCAGCGGTGTATTGATTGGCGTCGGGGCGACGGTGGTGGTCAGCGGGGTGCTCGAATCCTGCGGCATGACGTGGAACCAGCCGAGCACGGCGACGTTGTCGCCGGCGTGTTGTGCGTGCGCACTGACCGACAGGCAAGCGGCCAGTAGCGCGAAATAGATTTTTTTCATGTTGTTCCTCCCTGGGGCGCGCGTTGCGTTCGTCTCGCGCGGCGAGCGACGGCGGCCTCGCGGCCCAGCCGGTGCGCTGGATACTGGGTGGACGCCGGCTGCTGCGCTATTGCTGTGCGCAGCAGCCGGGACGCGAACGCCTCGTTGCGTGTCGGCGGCGCGTGCTGCGTCCATTACTGGACGAAGGCGCCGATCGTGAAGTACGGCGAGGCCGCGTTGGTCAGATCGAGGTAGCCGAACACGCCACCCGTGAAGATCATCTTTCCGGTCGGCGTGGTGCCCGTCGAGGCGCCCACTTGCGTTGTCGTCACGACACCCGGCACGGTCTGCGTGAAGCTCAGATTCAGCGCCGTCGCAAGCGATGCCTGCGATGGGTTGAACGGATCGAGCAGCGTGGCCTGCACGCCTTCGAGCGCGGTGGTGCGATAGTCGAACTGGCTATCCACGCCGATGTACTCGCCGTTTTGTGAGTTCACCGCGATCGAGCTTTGCAGCGCCAGAATCGAGATGCCCGATTCATCGTCCGCGTACGGGCCGAGTTCGCCATTCACCGGCGTTGTCACCGACGAGTTCGCCGCGCCGGTTCGCACCAGGATCGGCACCACCTGATTGCGCAGCTTGCCGACGATCATGTAGCCGCGCGCCTTGGGCGTCGTGGCGAGCGTCGGTTTGGCCTGGCCCAGGAACTTGTCGGTTTCGAATGCGCCGCTGCCGTCCGACGACTGCACGAAGTTCGTACCCGGCTGTTGGCAGGAGCCCGCGTTGACACCGGAGTTGTCGCACTCGGTCCATGTGCCGTCCGCGTTGATCGTGATCTTCGTATCGACCGCGACCGGCGCGAAGTTCTGCGACGGAACCTGGTGATAGCCGAGCTGGTTATAGGTGCCGGCCACGTTCGCGAGGTTCGTTTCAATCGACGAGAAGCCGATGAACGGGTAGTACGGGAACTTGGTGTCGGGTACCGCGCCCACGCCGAGAATCCCGGCGAACGAAATTTCCGCCCCCGGGATCGTGCCACCGGCCACGCCTTCGCCCACAAAAATCCGCGCCGGACGATTCGGGTCGAGGCTCGCGCCGTTCAGGCGGAAGGCACACTGATTGAGCTTGTTGGTCGGCAGTTGGGTTTCCTGCGTCAGCGTGCCGCTTGCGCTCTGGCCGGCGCGAGTCGGCGCGACGGTGCCGTTGGTCGCCGGGATCGGCGACTCGATGTAGTTGATCTGCCAGGTCATCTTGGTCGTGTCCATCTGCAGCTTGACCAGTTCACCGTCACCGCCGCCGCCCGTGAACACCGTGCCGTAGTCGAGCGACGCAGGACACAGGCGAACTTCCGTTACCGGTCCATCGCCGTTGCCGCCACCACCACTGCATGCCCCCAGTAACGGTGCTGCAAGAGCGAGCACCGAAAGGATTCTCCATTTCATACCGCCTCCAGAATTTTCTCGTTGTGTGTGGCCGGCTCCCAGTCCTGCCACCTTTTTGCTCTATTTATGTCTCGTGCTGCGAATACCCGGTCCTTCGTTCCTTATTTGCTGATCCGAGCGCCGATGCCGAAGTAGGGGGCGTTCGGCGTATCCGAATTGGCCGACGTCGACGTGATGCCGCCGTTGACGGTCCCTTGAATTTCGATCGCGTACAGTCCGCCCGAGGCGATCGCCAAACCGGTCTGGCCGTTTGCTTGCTGGACGCCGACCAGTCCTGGGCTCGGCAGACCGTAGCCCAGGCCGAAGCCGTCTTCCGCCGCGGAAGTCGACGGATTGATGAAGGTGCCCACGCCTCCCTGGATCAAAGTCGCGGTCGACTTGAAGTTCGAATCCGCGCCGACATAACCGCCGTCGAAGCCGCCGGATGCAAGCGGTGTGGCTGCGGCGAGCATTGCAATGCCTGATTCGTCATCGACCGACAGGCTGGCGATTTTGACGTGCCCGGTGCGAACCACCAGCGGCACTGTTGCGCCATTGACCTGACCGATGATCATGTGAGCTGTGCCGGATTTGTCGGTACGCAGCGGCGCTGGATTGCCACCATTGACGATTTGCGGCGGAGTCGCGCTGTCGAAATAGCCGTTGCTGTTGAGTGTGAGCGCGGCGCCAGTCGTCAGACAGCCACTTGAACTCGACGATGTACAGTTACCGCTCGCATCGAACGTCTCCACCGAGCTGGTGGCAACGGTTTCGTAATTCGCGGTCGGCGAGAGGTGATAAAGCAGGCCGTTGTAAGTGCCTGGCAGCTTCGTGATATCGGTTGTGGTGCTGGCGAAGCCGAGGAACGGGTAAAAGTCGAAATGACGCTTGTTCACGGCGCCGATGCCTAAGCCCAGTGCGCCGGCGTATTGCACCGTTGCGCCCGGAATGCCGCCGCCGGCTACGCCTTGGCCCACGAGGATCGTCGGCGGATTCGGATTGTTCACGAAGTCGGGCGTCGTGTAAGTGGTGCCATCGGAGGCGGTGCCGGTGCCTTTGCCAAGAATGAATGCGCAACGCGTCTGTTCCGCGGTCGGCAGCGCGCCGGTCGGCGGGTGGATCACGGCGCCCGTGATTTGCGTACCGGCTCGCGTGACTTCGACGCTTGCACTCGTCAACGGAATCGGCGACTCAAGCCACTTCAGCGTGTACGTCATCGCAGTCGCGTCGATGTTCACCTGCACGACTTCGCCACTACCAGCGCCACCGAGATACGTCGTTTTAACGATGTCGGCAGTGGCCGGACACAACGCAGTAGTACCGGCGTTCGAAGTCGGCGGACCTTGCACGCCGCAGCTCGAGCCCGAGCATTGCGGTGCGCTGATCGTGCCGGGATTGTCGGCCTTGCCGCCGCCACAAGCGATGAGGAATGGGGCCGTGGCGATGGCCATCGCCAGGCCTCGAGTAATGCCGTGCGACATGCTGCTGTCTCCCTTCATGTAATTGTGCGAACTAATTTCGCTGCGCAGTTAATGCCTGTCAATTGAATGAGCCGTCTAAAAAGACCGATTCAAACAGTGCATTTTTTGCCGGACGCTCACTACGCGGGGCCCGGGGGCCCTTTTAAACAAAAAAGGAATTTTTGCTTCGCCGGCGGCGCCGTTGCTTCGCCGCACATCCTTGCCAGGTAAGCGTTACAGCAAAATGGCTCTATCATCTTCGAACGACCGTTCGAGAAAATATCCGGAGTTTCCCTATGCGGAAAACTATGCTGTGCGGGTCAATTTGAGGAATGAATTACCGTCAGTTGATGAGCAGTCCGATTTTTCTTTTTAAAGTAATGCGGGCTACTACTGATTAACTGCGAAAGAGGAATTCTGAAGGCGGGTTTTTAAAACAGAAAAGCCGGTCTGGAAAGACCGGCTTTTTTGGGCGGATTGACAGCGGATGCCGTCTGTATCTCGAACTTGCTCAGCGTTTCAAGCCGGCTTCTTCGTCGGCGCCGATCGCGAGGTTCATGCACTGGATTGCCGCGCCCGATGCACCCTTGCCGAGGTTATCGAGGCGCGCGACCGTCACGAAGCGCTCTTCATTGCCGAACACGAACAGGTCGACACGGTTGGTGTCGTTGTTCGCCTGTACGTCGAAGAAGCCGCTGTCGAGGTTTGCTTCCGCGTCGAACGGCGCGACGTTCACGAATGCCTCACCCGCGTAGTACTCGGCGAACAGCGCCTGTACGTCTTGCGGCGTGGCCTTCTTGGCCAGTTGGTTCGGCGAGAAGAACGTGGTGACCGCGAGACCCTTGTAGAAGTCGCCGACGATCGGCGTGAACACCGGTGCCGACTTCAGGCCCGTATGCGCCGCCATTTCCGGCAGATGCTTGTGCGTGAGGCCGAGTGCGTAAGGGCGCGGGCTCTTGAGCTTGTCGTTACCGCCGACTTCGTAGTCGGCGATCATCTTCTTGCCGCCGCCGCTGTAACCGGTGATCGAGTAAGCGTGCGCGGCGAACTCCGGCGCTACGACGCCTGCTTCGACGAGCGGACGCATGGCCAGCACGAAGGCCGATGCATGGCAGCCTGGCACGGCGATGCGTTTCGCCGTGCGCAGACGCTCGCGTTGCGAGTGGGCCAGTTCGGGCAGGCCGTAGGCCCAGTCGGCTGATGTGCGGAAGGCCGTGCTGGCATCGATCAGCACGGTGTGGTCGTTCTCGACCAGCGAGGCCGACTCGCGCGAGGCGACATCCGGCAGGCACAGGAATGTGACGTCCGATGCGTTGATGAGACGACGGCGTTCTTCGAGGTCTTTGCGCTTCGCTTCTTCGATACGCAGGATCTCCACGTCGGCGCGTTGCGACAGGTATTCGAAAATCTTCAGGCCGGTCGTGCCTTCCTGTCCGTCGACAAAAACTTTCGTGCTCATCTCGATCTCACTGGCTTGCTGGAAACGGGGCGCGACACCGCGCCGGAACGCTATTTTAAGACGTGATGGCAGTGGGTGTGCGAAACGGGGTGAAAAAACGACGATGCGCGCCGAAAATGACATCGGCATGACCGGTTACGCGACAGATGCAAGCCGATGCTAGTGGGTTCCGAGCAAATTAGCGGCGCTTGCCAAGGGGCGCGCAGCACGCATTCTGGCGAGCGCCACGCCCAACTCGAGTGCGTGCGATTTGGCTGCGCCTTCCCGGCGCGAGCCTTCGTACGCAGCGTTATCGAACCCCCGCGTTCCACCGCGCCGTCACGTCGGCAACGCGCTTGCCGAACATCCGGGCCGTTTCCAGATCGCCGGCGGGCGGCGCTTCTTCCGGCGACGCATCCGCAGGGGACTGCGCCAGCAGGCCGGTAAAGCCGCCCACGTAGTTCAGGTCGTTGCGGGTCGCCGCCTTGGTGTTCGACGGCATCATGCCGGTGCCCACCCAGATCATGCTGTGTTGCATCGCCAGCGTGACGAAGTACTGGATCGTCGAAAACTTGTCGCCGTTCATGGTCGCCGAGTTGGTGAAGCCGGCCGCGATCTTGTCCTTCCACGTCTGGCCGAACCACGGTTTCGAACTCGCGTCGGCAAATTTCTTGAAGTCTGCGGACGGGCCGCCCATATAGGTCGGCGCGCCGAAGATGATGGCGTCGGCGGCCGCCAGTTCTGTCCAGGCCGCGTCGTCGATCTCGCCGACCGGCATGAGTTTCGCGTCCGCGCCGGCTTCGAGCGTGCCGGCCAGCACGGCTTCGGCGACTTTCTTCGTGTGGCCGTAGCCGCTGTGATAAACGATGACGATTTTCGACATAGCACTCTCCGGCAAGATGAAAAAGCAGAGGTAAGTACGGCAACGGTGCAAGCGCATGTAGCGACGCGACATCGACAAGCATCGCCTGCGCCGCCCTGTTGCACATTAGCGTGCGCGGATGACAGAAATTCCGCGGCGGCAATACGATGCAAGCCGTGCGCCCATCAATGTGTCGACCCACGGCGCGACTTGCCCGGGCGCGGCACCCGGCGCCGTGTGAGTCGCGTGTCGGCATGCAGCCGATGCAGTTCGAGTCAGATGTCGACGGGCGCTGCTACCGCCCGTAGCTCACCACCATCCGCGCACTGCCGAGCGTGGCGGTGCTGATCTCGTGATCGAACATGAGCGCCGGGCGTCCTTGAGCGAGGCGCAGGTCCGCGGTGCTGAGCGCATAAACGGTGACGGTATAGCGATGAGGTTTGCCGGGTGGCGGGCAGGGGCCACCGTAGCCGTCGATATCGAAGTCGTTGCGTGCTTCGACCGCGCCGAGTTTCTTCAGGAAGCCCGACGAGCTGGCGTTTTCCGGCAAGCTGTCGACGGTGGCCGGAATGGCCGCCACGGCCCAGTGCCACCAGCCGCGGCCGGGCGCATCCTGGTCGAATATCGTGACCGCGAAGCTGCGTGTGCCGGCCGGCGCATCGTGCCACGTCAATTGCGGCGAGCGATTGCCGCCTTTGCAGTCGTCCTGATTGAAAACCTGAGCCGTATCCACGGTACCGCCCGCGCGGAAGCTGGCGCTGGTCAGCGTGAACACACCCTCGGCGAATGCGTCAGGACAATGCGCCGCGAATAGCGCGAGACCCAGCATCGCGCAGGTGAGGGACGGCATACGGCGGAATGGCGAAGCAAGCGAAACAACCAGGCAACGCGAGCGCATGTGCCGGTTCTCCTGTCAGGGCGCGAGGCGGTTGTCCTCGCGAGGATTATTGTCCCTATTTTGTGCCCCAGGGTCGAATCAAGTCTAACATTCGCTTTGCGACGGATCATTGTTGCCGCCAGCGGGCTTGGCGGACGCGAAATCGGCTATAGTCGGAGGAATTATTCGCGCGAATACAGGCGCGTGTCCGATCAGTTCAAGTACCAAGAATAGAAAGGTATGTCAGAAGTTTTGGAGAGTGGTTTATCTGTCGAGGGGAGGGCAATGCAAGATCCAGTCAGGGTCGTGGTCGCCGACGACCATCCGGTGATTCTGTTCGGCGCCGAACAAGCTTTGCTCAAGTTTCCAGGCCTGCAGGTCGTCGCGCGCGCGACAGTCAACCGAACTGGTGAAGGTGCTGCAAACCGTGGCGTGCGATGTGCTCGTCACGGATCTGGCCATGCCAGGCGGCCAATACGGTGACGGTTTGCCGTTGATCGGCTATCTGCGCCGCAATTTTCCCGACCTTCCCATTGTCGTGCTGACGATGCTGGAAAACGCCGCGTTGCTCAAACGGTTGAGCGAACTCGGTGTGACGTCGGTCGTCAACAAATCGGACGATCTGAGCCACATTGGGCTCGCGGTGCAGCACGTCAGTCGCAACCTGGAATACATGAGCCCGTCGGTCAAGGCGTCACTCGATACGCTGCGCATGAATGCCGGCGGCAAGAACGAAGAAGTGATGCTGTCGCGGCGCGAACTCGAAGTGGTGCGCCTGTTCGTGTCCGGCATGACGATCAAGGAGATTGCGGAGCAGCTCAATCGCAGCATCAAGACGATCAGCACGCAGAAGAACACGGCAATGCGCAAGCTCGGCATCGATCGCGATTCGGAGTTGTTCCAGTACGCGCAGAGCAACGGCTTGCTGAATCTGTCGGCGCATTCGGTCGACGATACGGGCAGCGCGCCCTAGGCGCGGTCGTACTTTCGTCCGGCCGGACGAGCTCGATAAAAAAGGCCGCCTGTCCATCGACAGGCGGCCTTTTCATTCCATCCGGGTCAAGCGGCTGCGCTTACTGCGGCGTCGCGTTGGCGCCGCCGTGTGCCGCGGACCATTCGGCCGGCGCGTGCAGGAATTTTTCCACTTCGTCGAGTGTCTTGGCATCGAAGTAGTTGTTGGCCTTGGCGACCCGCAACACGTCCCACCACGTGGCAAGCGCGTGCAGATCGACGTCGATGTCTTTCAGCACCGACACGCTTTCCTTGAAGATGTTGTAGTGGAACAGCACGAAGCAGTGGTTCACCGTTGCGCCGGCAGTGCGCAGCGCGTTGATGAAGTTGATCTTGCTGCGGCTGTCCGTGGTCAAGTCTTCGACCAGCAGGACGCGTTGACCTTCGGTCAGCAAACCTTCGATCTGCGCGTTGCGGCCGAAACCCTTCGGCTTCTTGCGCACGTATTGCATCGGCACCATCAGGCGGTCGGACAGCCATGCCGCGAACGGGATGCCGGCGGTTTCGCCACCGGCGACCGCGTCGATCTGCTCATAGCCGACGTCGCGCAGGATAGTGGCTTCGGCCATTTCCATCAGGCCACGACGCACGCGCGGATACGAGATCAGCTTGCGGCAGTCGATATAAACCGGGCTCGCCCAGCCGGACGTGAAAATGTACGGTTTCTCCGCGTTGAAGTGCACTGCTTGCACTTCCAGCAGCATCTTGGCGGTCGTGTCGGAGATCGTCTGGCGATCGAAGCCTGTCATGGGCGGATCCTTGGGTGTGAGCGAGGAGAAGCGGGCGCGAGGCCCGGTGGCGCAGCAAGCTGGGTATACCGCGCCATGATGGGCGGCGCCTTGATAGGCAAATACGCAACTGGTCAGTGGAGTGCAGGCCAGTTTTTGCTGCGCGCGTAGCCCGACATTTTACCCGAAACGGCCCCTCCCGAGGAGGCCGTCGTGCGTGCCGGCAGCGAATGACGGTCATAAAGGCGGCGCTGAACAGGGCTTGTGCGGTTCGTCCAGAGCCCTATTGCTGCTGCGTTCCGGGCTGTTTTTCGGTCTGCTTTTTGGCCTGCTTTTTGGCCCGCTTGTGAGCGGCCTGGCGCGCCTTTACACTCACGCGAATTTGCTGGGCGCTTGCAGGGTTGCTGCCTCCATGTCCTACGGAATGCTTTCAATGACTGTCGCTTCTTCTGCCACCGAGACCCGTGAACCCGCCAGGAGCGGCTATGCCGGCCGCGCGCTGGTCGCTTCGGTACTTGGTTACGCGATGGACGGCTTCGATCTGCTGATCCTCGGTTTCATGCTGCCGGTGATTGCCGCCGATCTGCATCTGAGCTCGGCGCAGGCAGGCTCTCTCGTGACGTGGACGCTGATCGGCGCGGTAGCGGGCGGCCTGATTTTCGGCGTGTTGAGCGACTATTTCGGCCGCGTGCGGATGTTGACGTGGACGATTCTGATCTTCGCCGTCTTCACCGGACTGTGTGCGCTGGCGCAGGGTTATACCGACCTGTTGGCCTATCGGACCATTGCAGGCATTGGCCTCGGCGGTGAGTTCGGCATCGGCATGACGCTGGTGGCCGAGGCGTGGCCAGCGTCGCAGCGGGCGCGCGTGTCCTCCTATGTCGGGCTGGGGTGGCAACTCGGGGTGCTGGCGGCCGCGTTGCTGACGCCGCTCCTGCTGCCGGTGATTGGCTGGCGCGGTATGTTCGCGCTTGGATTAATGCCTGCCGTGGTGTCGTTTTTCGTGCGGCGCAGCGTCGAGGAGCCGGCGCTTTTTACCGAGCGCGTCGCACGTGGAATGCGCAAGCTGCCGCTCAAATTGCTGGTGGCCGACGGACGTACTACGCGCGCCAGCATCGGCGTTGCGATTCTGTGTTCAGTACAGAACTTCGGCTATTACGGTCTGATGATCTGGCTTCCGAGCTATTTGTCGAAGACGTTCGGTTATTCGCTGACCAAGTCCGGCGTGTGGACCGCCGTGACGGTGCTCGGCATGGCGTGCGGTATCTGGCTGTTCGGCATGGCCGCCGACCGTTTCGGCCGCAAGCCGACGTTCCTGTTCTACCAGGTCGGCGCGGTGGTGATGGTATTCGTCTACGCCCATCTGACCACGCCGATGACGCTGCTGATCGGCGGCGCGGCGATGGGCGTGTTCGTCAACGGGATGATCGGAGGCTATGGTGCGCTGATCTCCGAGCTTTATCCGACCGATGCGCGCGCCACCGCGCAGAACGTGCTGTTCAACGTCGGCCGGGCGGTCGGCGGTTTCGGGCCGGTGGTCGTAGGCGCATTGGCCGCACGCTATTCGTTCGGCGCCGCGCTCGCTTTGCTCGCGTCGATCTATCTGCTCGACATCTTCGCGACACTCTTTCTGATCCCCGAACGACGCGGCGCCGAGCTCGAATGACATGTGCGTGACTCACGCCTGACCCATGCTTGACCTCGGCATGCGGCACGTGCGGTCCCCCGCTCAATGGCCGGTCCATGCCCGCCAGATGCGGCGCTGCAGCATTGCTGGCCGGTGTTTCGCCGATGGCGAGCCATGTTAACCACTCAGTGCATCGACGCGTTCGGGGTGTACACTAACCGACCCGCGTAGCACTCCGCACCGTCTTGCCCTCCGCTGAGGTTTGACGCCGCGCTCAACCGGCGCATGCGAAAACCGCCGCAGTCGATTATCCGTTCGATAGATGCAAGCGATGCCAACGGTGCGGTGTGCCGGGCCCAATTACTTACGTCTCGCAGGCTAAAAAATGGACGAACAACTTAAGCAAAGCGCTCTCGCCTACCACCAGTTTCCGAAGCCCGGCAAGATTTCGGTCACGCCTACCAAGCCACTGTCGAACCAGCTCGACTTGTCGCTCGCGTACTCGCCGGGCGTCGCCGCGGCCTGCATGGCGATCTACGAAGACCCGCTCGACGCGCAGAAGTACACCTCGCGCGGCAACCTCGTCGGTGTGATCACGAACGGTACAGCCGTGCTCGGTCTCGGCAATATCGGCCCGCTCGCTGCGAAGCCGGTGATGGAGGGCAAGGGTTGCCTGTTCAAGAAGTTCGCCGGTATCGACGTGTTCGACATCGAACTCTCCGAGTCCGACCCGGACAAGCTGGTTGAAGCGATCGCGATGCTCGAGCCTACGTTGGGCGGTATCAATCTCGAAGACATCAAGGCGCCTGAGTGCTTCTACATCGAAAAGAAGCTGCGCGAGCGCATGAAGATTCCGGTCTTCCACGACGATCAGCACGGCACCGCGATCATTGCTTCGGCGGCGATCCTGAACGGCCTGAAAGTGGTCGGCAAGAAGCTCGACGAAGTGAAGCTGGTGTGTTCGGGCGCGGGCGCGGCTGCCATCGCGTGTCTGGATCTGCTGGTGAATCTGGGCCTGTCGAAAAAGAACGTGCTGGTCACGGACTCGAAAGGCGTGATCTACGAAGGCCGCGGCAATCTGGATCCGTCGAAGGAACGTTACGCGGCGAACACCGAAGCGCGCACGCTGGCTGACGCGATTCGCGGCGCTGACGTGTTCCTCGGCTGCTCGAGCGCCGGCGTGCTGAAGCCGGAAATGGTCGTCGAGATGGGCACCCAGCCGCTGATTCTGGCGCTGGCGAATCCGGAACCGGAAATCCGCCCGGAAGAAGCGAAGAAGGTGCGTCCGGACTGCATCATCGCAACGGGCCGTTCGGACTACCCGAACCAGGTCAACAACGTGCTCTGCTTCCCGTTCATTTTCCGCGGCGCGCTGGATGTCGGCGCAACCACAATCACGGAAGAAATGAAGCTCGCGTGCGTGCGTGCGATTGCGGAGCTGGCAGAAGAAACCGACCAGGGCGATGAAGTCGCCAAGGCGTATGAAGGTCACTCGCTCGAATTCGGTCCTGACTACCTGATTCCGAAGCCGTTCGATCCGCGCCTGATCATCAAGATCGCGCCGGCTGTCGCGCAAGCCGCGATGGACTCGGGCGTTGCGACCCGTCCGATCAAGGATATGGACGCGTACCGCGAAGAACTCGGCACCACCGTGTACCGTACCGGCATGGTGATGCGTCCGGTGTTCGCCGCGGCGAAGTCGGAAGTGGCGCGTATCGTGTTCGCCGAAGGTGAAGACGAGCGCGTGCTGCGCGCAGCGCAATTCGTGCTGCTGGAAAAGATTGCCAAGCCGATTCTGGTCGGTCGTCCGTCGGTGATCGAGATGCGTCTGAAGAAGATGGGCTCGAAGCTGAAGTGCGGTGAAGACTTTGAGGTTGTCGATCCGGAAGACGATCCGCGCTATCAGCAATGCTGGCAGGCGTATCACGAACTCGGCGCGCGCGAAGGCGTCACGCCGGACGTCGCGAAGGCCGCGATGCGCAAGTTCAACACGCTGATCGGCGCGATCCTCGTGCGCCTTGGCCAGGCCGACGGCATGATCTGCGGGATGATCGGCCAGTACCACGCGCATCTGAAGTTCATCGAACAGGTGCTGGGCAAGGCAGACAACGTGCAGAACTTCGCTGCAATGAACCTGCTGATGTTGCCGGGCCGCAATCTTTTCATCTGCGATACGTACGTGAATGAAACGCCGACCGCCGAACAGCTCGCCGACATGACGATGCTGGCTTCGCGCGAAATCGAAAAGTTCGGCATCACGCCGAAGGTTGCGTTGCTGTCGAATTCGAATTTCGGCAGCGCGCCGTCTTCGTCGTCACAACGTATGGCCGCAGCTCGCAAGCTGATCGCTGAACGTGCGCCTTCGCTCGAGATCGACGGTGAGATGCACGGTGACGCGGCATTGTCGGAAGCCGTCCGCAAGGCCGCATTCCCGGGCACGACGCTGACCGGTGAAGCGAACCTGCTGATCATGCCGAACGTGGAAGCGGCAAACATCACGTACAACCTGTTGAAGATGATCGGCGGCGAAGGCGTGACGGTTGGTCCGTTCCTGCTGGGCGCTGAGAAGCCGGTGCACATCCTGACGCCGGCTGCGACCGTGCGCCGGATCATCAACATGACGGCGGTGGCTTCGGCAAACGCACGCAAGGGGTGAGCGCGCAGTCATGCGGACAGGTTGATGGTTGAAGCGACGCCGCGCGCATTGCGGCGTTTGCGGTAAGTCTGTGAGAACGCCACGGAAGTTGATTCCGTGGCGTTTTTTTATGTGTGCATTCTTGTTCTGATGGCCGTTGGTCTGAGAAATTCTTATGGAGCTAAGCGAGCTTTAAGAATGCTCCTATTCGATTCGCTGTGACACTTTTGTAAAGTTACTTCTGAGGCGCAGCACAACGCGATGGCAACGGAACAGTCGGCTGGTCAATCCTTTGCATCGAGTCAGGCGCTGCGTTTCCTCTGGTGTTGAGAAGTTCGTAGTGGCTGTAGTAGTTCTGATGGTGAAGACAGTAGTACCAATGGGTTGCAGTACTGGTAGTAAGTGTGTGTTGTTGTAGTTGGTAGTTGGTAGTTGAAGTAGCGGTTGGTAGTTGAAGTAGCAGTTGGCGGTTGAAGTAGCAGTTCGTAGTTGTAGTAGCTGTCTGGTAGTTGTTTGTTTTTGGTTGGTTGTTGTTGTGTTGTTGGAAGGCGCAGTACCGCTTGTTCTTGTACACACGCATCACGTGGCGAAACAGGCAAAAAAAGGCGACTGTCCGCGAGGACAGCCGCCTTTTCCATTTCAGGCCAATGTCGGCCGGTCAAGCCGGCAAGTTCATGCCGCGTGCTGCGTCTTCCCCGCTTCCGGCGAACGCCAGCGCGTCAGCAAGTCATTCCACTTCACCCGCACGCCTTTCAGGTTATTTTCCTTCACGTGCCCGTAGCCGCGGATACCGTCCGGCAGATTCGCCAGTTCGACCGCCAACTCACGCTTCTGCGCGGTCAGGCCACCGATCAGCTCGCGTACCAGCGCCTCGTACTCGACGATCAGCGCACGCTCCGTGCGACGCTCCTCCGTCTTGCCGAACACGTCGAGCGCCGTCCCGCGCAGGAACTTGAGTTTTGCGAGCACGTGCATGGCGCTGAACACCCAAGGTCCGTACTTCTTCTTCACCAGATGACCTTGTGCGTCTTTTTTCGAGAACGTCGGCGGCGCGAGGTGAATGTGCAGCTTCCAGTCGCCTTCGAAATTCGCCTTCAGTTTTTCGATGAACGCGGGGTCGCTATAGAGCCGTGCGACTTCGTACTCGTCCTTGTAGGCCATCAGCTTGTGCAGATTCTTCGCGACCGCTTCGGTCAACGGCAACTGGCCGTCGATCGAATCGAGCGCCGATTCTGCCACGCGCACTTGCGACACCAATGCACGATAACGGTCCGCATAAGCGGCGTCCTGGTACGCGGCAAGATAGTTGGCACGCTTGTCGATCAGCGTGTCGAGCGCCTTCGGTGTGTGCAGCGAGATGATCTTGCTGCTCGTCGTTTCCGCTGCGGCACCGCGTCCTTGCGAGTGCGCGAGCGTGCGCACCGAGGCCAGGTCGTGCGCGGCACGACGGCCCCATTCGAAAGCCGCACGGTTCTTCTCGATCTGCACGTTGTTCAGCTCGATTGCGCGCATCAGCGATTGATACGTCAGCGGCACCCAGCCGCGTTGCCACGCGTAGCCGAGCACGAACGGATTCGTGTAGATCGCATCGCCAAGTAGCGCGACGGCGAAGTGATTCGCATCGACCATATCGACGCCGTCGTCGCCCGCACCGGCACGCACGTCCGCTTCGGTGCTGCTGCCCGGAAAGCGCCAGTTCGGGTTCTTGATAAGTTCGGCGGTCGGCGTGTGCGCGCTATTGAGCACGACACGGGTCCGGCTCACCTGCATCCGCGAAACGCATTCGTCGCTGGCGGTCACGATCGCGTCGCAGCCGATCACGAGACTGGCTTCGCCCATTGCGATACGGGTCGCGTGAATGTCGCCCGGGTTCTGCGCGATCTGCACGTGGCTCATCACGGCGCCGCCCTTCTGCGCGAGACCGGTGACGTCGAGCACCGTGACGCCCTTGTTTTCCAGATGCGCGGCCATGCCGAGCAAGGCGCCGATCGTTACGACACCCGTGCCGCCGACGCCCGTCACCAGCACCCCATAAGGGCGCGCGATCGACGGTAGTTCGGGTTCCGGCACCGGTGGCATCGCGTCACCGACAATGCCGGAAGCCGCCTTCGGCTTGCGCAACTGACCCCCTTCGACGGATACGAAGCTCGGGCAGAACCCGTTCACGCACGAGAAGTCCTTGTTGCACGTCGACTGATTGATCTGGCGCTTGGTGCCGTACTCGGTATCGAGCGGCTCGACAGACAGGCAATTCGACTTCACCGAGCAATCGCCGCAGCCTTCGCACACCGCTTCGTTGATCACGACACGACGCGCCGGATCCGGATACGTGCCGCGTTTCCTGCGGCGGCGTTTCTCCGTCGCGCAGGTCTGGTCGTAGATCAGGATCGTGGTGCCGGAAATCTCGCGAAGCTGGCGCTGAACTTCATCGAGCTTGTCGCGATGGTGAATGTCGATGCTTGGCGCGAGACCGACGTTCGCGGAGTATTTCTCCGGTTCATCGGTGACGATCACGATCTTCGTCGCGCCTTCTGCGGCGAGTTGATGCGTAATCTGCGGCACGGTCAGCACGCCGTCGACCGGTTGCCCGCCCGTCATCGCGACTGCATCGTTATAGAGAATCTTGTAGGTGATGTTCGCCTTCGACGCGATCGCCGCGCGAATCGCAAGCAGACCCGAGTGGAAGTAGGTGCCGTCACCGAGGTTGGCGAATACGTGCTTATCGTTGGTGAACGGCGCCTGGCCGATCCACGCGACGCCTTCGCCGCCCATCTGGCTGAAGGTGCTGGTGCTGCGGTCCATCCACACGGTCATGTAGTGGCAGCCGATGCCGGCCATCGCACGCGAACCTTCCGGCACGTTCGTCGACGTGTTGTGCGGGCAGCCTGAACAGAACCACGGCTTGCGCTCGGCTTCGACGCGCGGACGCGCCAATGCTTTTTCCTTCGCTTCGATGACCGCGATGCGCGTCGCAATGCGCGCGCGCACGTCGGACGGCAGGTCGAATTTGTCGAGCCGAGTGGCGATCGCCTTGGCGATGATTGCCGGCGAGAGTTCGTAGTGCGCCGGCAGCAGCCAGTTGCCCATCGGCACGGACCATTCGCCACCCGCGCCGTCCTTTTCATCGAACTTGCCGAACACGCGTGGACGCTGCGCATCGGGCCAGTTGTACAGTTCTTCCTTGATCGCGTATTCGAGAATCTGGCGCTTTTCTTCAACCACCAGAATTTCATCGAGACCGCGTGCGAAGGCTTGCGCACCTTGCGCCTCGAGCGGCCATACACAGCCGACCTTATACAGACGGATACCGATGCGCGAACAGGTTTCGTCGTCGAGACCGAGATCGGTCAGCGCCTGACGCACGTCGAGGTATGCCTTGCCGCCGGTCATGATGCCGAAGCGCGCATGCGGCGAATCGATTTCGACGCGGTCCAGTTTGTTCGCGCGCACATAGGCGAGCGCCGCGTACCACTTGTAGTCGAGCAGACGCGCTTCCTGCACCAGCGGCGGATCCGGCCAGCGAATGTTCAGGCCGCCTTCGGGCATGGCGAAGTCGTCCGGCAGAACGATTTTCGTGCGGTGCGGATCGATGTCGACCGAAGCGGACGATTCGACCACGTCGGTCACGCACTTCATCGCGACCCACAGTCCGGAATAGCGGCTCATCGCCCAGCCGTGCAGGCCGAAATCCAGATATTCCTGCACGTTCGATGGGAACAGCACCGGCAGGCCGCAGGCCTTGAAGATGTGTTCCGACTGGTGCGCGAGTGTCGAGGATTTGGCGGCGTGGTCGTCGCCGGCGAGCACGAGAACGCCGCCGTGTTGCGCAGAGCCGGCCGAATTGCCGTGCTTGAAGACGTCACCGGAACGGTCGACGCCTGGGCCTTTGCCGTACCACATCGAGAACACGCCATCGTATTTTGCGCTCGGGTACAGATTGACCTGCTGCGAACCCCACACGGCGGTCGCCGCGAGGTCTTCGTTGACGCCGGGCTGGAACACGACGCGATGCGCGGCGAGATGCTGTTTCGCCTTCCACAAGGATTGGTCGAGTCCGCCGAGTGGCGATCCGCGGTAACCGGAGATGAAGCCGGCGGTATTGAGCCCGGCCGCCTGGTCGCGTTCTTGCTGCAGCATCGGCAGACGAACCAGCGCCTGGATGCCGCTCATGTACGCGCGGCCGCGTTCGAGGGTGTATTTGTCGTCGAGCGTGACGGAAGATAGCGCGGCTTCGAGCGAGGCTCGCTGACCTGCGTCTAGCGGGGCATTCATTATGTGTACTCCTCCAACCAGTTTGGGATCACCAAAACTTTTTTTGGCCGCGGCATCTTGTGAACGCTTGGGGCCGGGGTCGCCATATTGACGTGTTTTAAGTGATGGTAGCACTGGTGAAAACCCGCCGCAGCGTGCCAGAAATACGGCATCGCAGCGCCGAACTTGCGCTGAACGCGTCGGGCGACTTCCTGCGGCGCAATTCCCCTGTAACAAGCTGTAAAAACTACAAATATGAGGAACCGCAGTTGAAATGTCTGTCTAACACCCCACCTGCGAGCAATGTCTGCGCAACGCTCCGCATTCGGTGGAGCTTCAGGACAGCAGGGCAGTTAGAAAAGGAGTACGCATGAACACTAGAAACATCCAGACCTTCCTGATGGTTTCGGCCGCATTCTTCGCCATGAGCGCGCCGGTGCGCTCGAGTTCCGGCTCGAACAGCGCAGGGACGCTGTCGAACGCGATCACCAGCACGGCGCAGGTCGCGCCCGCACGCATTGCGGTGGAGCGCATTGCACGATCCACAAAGGCCGACGAGGAAGACCAGAATTCGTGATGCGTCGCTGAAGCGGCGCATCGGTTGAAAATCGGCCGTTGTCCGGGCTTCGGACAACGGCATAAACGACGAAGGGCGAGGATCGCAAGATCTTCGCCCTTTTTTATGTCTCCCAGATTCCACGTGGACCGTTGGCCGCTAGTCGTTAGGCCTTGTCCTGAACCACGCCACGACGGATCTGATCCAGCTCGATCGATTCGAACAGCGCCTTGAAGTTGCCCTCGCCGAATCCTTGATTGCCCTTGCGCTGGATGATCTCGAAGAAGATCGGCCCGATCTGGTTTTCGGTGAAGATCTGCAGCAGCAAGTCGTCGGGTGCGCCGTCGATCAGGATCTTGCGCTTACGCAATTCGTCGAGCGGCTCGCCGTGGTTCGGCACACGCCGATCGACCAGTTCATAGTATGTGTCGATCGTATCGAGCAGCGAGATGTTCGCCGCGCGCAAACCGTCCACCGTGCGATAGATGTCGTTGCTGCCCAGCGCGATGTGCTGGATGCCTTCGCCGTGGTACTGGTCCAGATACTCCTGGATTTGACCGGCTACGTCTGACCCTTCCTCATTGATCGGAATGCGGATTTTGCCGCAAGGCGAGGTCATCGCCTTGGATTTCACGCCGGTCACTTTGCCTTCGATGTCGAAGTAACGCACTTCCCGGAAATTGAACAGGCGCTCATAGAACTCCGCCCATTCCTGCATGCGTCCGCGATGGACGTTGTGCGTCAGATGGTCGATGTAGGTCAGACCGTGGCCGACAGGGTTCGGATTCGCGCCCGGAATCGGTTCGAAGTCGACGTCGTAAATATCGATGTTGCCGATAGTGCCCGGCTCAGCACCGTTCTTGCCGCGCCAGCGGTCGACAAAATAGATCAGCGAGTCGCCGATGCCCTTGATCGCCGGAATGTTGAGTTCCATCGGGCCGGTCTTGTTGTCGAAACCCCAGGCGCCTTTTTCCAGTGCCTGTTGGTAGGCCTTCGCAGCGTCCTGCACACGGAACGCGATCGCGCAGATCGACGGACCATGCAGGCGCGTGAAACGTTGCGCGAACGAATGCTGTTCCCCGTTGACGATGAAGTTGATTTCACCCTGGCGATACAGCGTCACGTCTTTGTGACGATGCCGTGCAACGGCGGTGAAGCCCATCTGTTCGAACAGCTTGCCGAGCGCCTTCGGATCCGGTGCGGTGTATTCGATGAATTCGAAGCCGTCCGTGCCGACCGGGTTTTCCCAAGTTGAAACCTGCATTGTCTGTCTCCTTCCTATTAGCGCCGGCGCGGGCCGTACGAGTTAGCGCAACTGAATGACGCAAGTGTAAAGGCCGGCTGGCGACGAAAACTTGCGAACTTAATCGCGCGCCGATACGCTCAAGCTATTTTCTAGCTCAATTTATGACATGGACGGCAGAAAATGGCCAAAATAGAGATAGACGCCATCGACAGACGCATTCTGGCGATCCTTCAGGAGAATGGCAGGCTGTCAAATCAGGAGATCGCCGAGCGCATCAACCTGTCGCCGAGCCCGTGTCTACGGCGTATCCGTCGGCTGGAAGAGAGCGGGGTGATTCGCGGCTATGTCGCGTTGCTCGATGCGCAAAAGCTTGGGCTTGATCTGCTCGCCTACGTCAACGTGCGACTGGAAAAGCGCAGCGGTCCGGGGCTCAGTCCGCGCGGCGACACGACGCATGCCGATCTGTTTCGCGCGGCCGTGCAGACGTGGCCGGAAGTGGTCGCATGTCACGCGATGACGGGCGACATGGATTACCTGCTGCGTGTGCAGGTCGAGGATATGGCGCACTTTTCACGGTTTGTGCAGGACCAGTTGCTGCACCATCCCTCTGTAATCGACGTGAAAACGAGCTTTTCGCTCGAGAAGTTCAAGGAAACAACGGCGCTGCCGATTTTGTGAGTGCTGGGCCGCGGTTAGGCGACAGACAAACAAAAAGGGCAGCCACAAGGCCGCCCTTTCTTTTGCCGAAGCGCAGGCTGTTTAGGCCGCCGCCTCAGTCGGCATAAACGACTCGAACATCTTTGACGCCTGACGCGCCTGGCGCTTGAGTGCGTAGTCGAACACCGCAGCTTGCTCCTGTAGCATCTCCGTGATGATGCTCGATTGATCCGCTGGCGACAGCGTCAGATAGGCATCTGCCTCGCCGTACGAGTATTCGATCTTCATGCCGGCCTTCTTCGCGATGTGCATCATGGTCGAATTGCGCGACAGGCAGTGCATGTAAAGCGTGGTGACATGCGTATTGCGGCTGCGTATTGCGGCGCGCTCGAAGAGCTTCGAGCCAATCCCTTGCCCGCGGACGCTTTCCAGCACCGACACGCCGAATTCGGCGGTGCGCTTGTCACCGTCGGCTGGCAGATACGCCAGGTGGCCGACGCCGGTGAGTTGCAACTGACTATTGAACACGCCGAAGACCGTGTCGCGCGTGAAGTCGATCGCGCGGACGTAGTTCTCAATGACGTGGTTCGGCACGATCTGGCCGAAGCGCAGAAGGCGGTCGTCTTCGCCGAGCGCGAGGAAGTGGGTCAGCAGTCGTTCGCGATCGATGGCGGTGAGCTCGCGGACCAGAGCAGGCGCACGACCGCCTGGCTGCAACGGACGATCGTGCGCGACGATCGGCTCAGCGGCGCGGGGTGTAATCATGTTCATGGTCGGGTTCTCCTTTTAATCGAGCGGCATGGTGCACCGCAAAAACGATTTTAGCGGATATGCCGATCCCGCACTAGGGAAAACCCGTATCAAAAACTGAGGGCAATGTCTAGAAAGTTAGCGCCCTATTTTTAATGCATTGATTATTAATGAAAATTAAATTGAACGAGCGTTCGTGACAAGTTGTCGCGCCTAGGCAACTCGTGGCAATTACTTCCTCTGAACAATGCTGCCGTGCGCAATCACCCTCGGGCAGAAGTCAGTCCGTGATCCACCATATCGACCACCTGCTCGGCGAATTCCCGGTAGCCCATCCGGCCGTCCGGCTTGAGCCAGGTGAACGTCCAGTTGATCATGCCGAACACCATCATCGTGAGCGCGGTCTGGTTTTCGCGTGTGGCGCGTTCCGGATAGGCGCGCGCCAGTTGCCGCGCAAATGCCGCGACAACATCGCGCTGGCGGTTGAGGATGACCTCGCGCTGGGTATCGACCAGATACTTCACGTCGTTCAGGAGCGCGACGTGCCGACTGTGTGAGGTCTCGTACTCGGATAGGAACGCACGGATCAGCTCGGCGAAAGTGTCGCGCTCGGACAGTCCGCGGCGTTGGCTCGCGCCTTCCACCTCCGCGATGATCAGCATCAGCCGCTTTGTGTAGCGGTCCAGCAGATCGAACAGGATCGCTTCCTTGCTCGCGTAATAGTGGTACAGGCGCGCTTTCGAGGTGCCGCTCGCGGCCGCGAGATCGGCCATCGAGGTGCTCGGGTAGCTGGTCTGGGCGAATTTCTCCGCGGCGAGTTCGAGAATCTGGTCGCGTTGGGTTTCGTGGTCGGGGGCTCGGGTACGGGCCATGGTCGTCTATTTTATTAGTGTGGACAGGGGGCAAGCGCCGCAGACAGTTCCAGCGTGCGCCATGCGCTCGCGTCGCCACGCAGCTTGATGCGACGGGTCGCGGCCAGTTCGCGGAAGCGCCACAGCACGATGCTGTCGCTCACCAGATAACAGAGTTCAGCGGTCATCAGTTCCGCTGCAACGCGCGCGGCGGGCTGCCAGTCGCCCGTGGCGTGCTCGAGAATCAGCGCGTCCAGATCGGCGAAGTTGCCGCTTGTGAAAGTGTTGTCGCGCCAGCGGCGCGTCTCGCCGTTTGCGTGCTTGGCTTCCTGCCATTCGAGCGCGAGTCGGCTGATGCGCAGAACCGAAATCGGCGCCGCGTCATGCAGACGCCCTTGCAGGACAGTCGGCGCGAACATGCCGACGGACGTCGCGCGATCTTTGCGGCTGTGCGCCCAGGCGCCCGGGTCGGTGAGGTCGCGAATCGACAGGCGCACTTCATTCAGCCGTTGCGGGCTGTTGCGCAGGTGATAGCAGACGCGGCGCAGCATCAATTGATCGGCCGCGCTTTCGCCGTGCCAGATCACCAGATTCGCGTCGCCCCGCGCGATGTTCTCCAGCGTTGCCGCCTGCTCGCGGAATTCACGAAGAAAATCGCGCCGGGTGTCCGCGCTGACTCGGTCCCAGAACTCTGCTCGCACGTCGGGTCCGTCGTCGATGCCACGCAATGGGCCGACCGCCAGATCGTCGCGCAGTGCGTGCACGCGATCGTCGCGGGCCGCCTCGGCTAGCGCGGCGCGCAATGATTCGGCGGCGACATCGCCGTTGGTGAGGTGGATGGTGCTCATCGGCAGTGGCTTGGGCTGGCAAAAAACGCAAATAACAAAAGGGGCCGCTCATCGATCGGGACTGATGTCCGATCGCGAGCGGCCCCTAGTGTAAGCGCATCGCGGACCTGCTGAAAGCGTTGCGGGCGTCGCATGGCCACCCGTCGCGCGCGACTCAACGCTCGTCGTAACTCACCACCACGCGATCGCTGATTGGATGGCATTGGCAGGTCAGCACGTAACCGTCGCGGATTTCGTGTTCTTCCAGCGTGTAGTTCTTTTCCATCTTGACCTCGCCTTCGAGCACCTTCGCGCGGCAAGTGCAGCAGACGCCGCCCTTGCATGCGTACGGCAGCGCGAGGCCGGCACGCAAGCCGACGTCGAGCACGCTCACGCCCTGATACGGCAGGCGCAGCTTGCGCCGTTTCCCATCAAGGACGATTTCGAGGTCGGCGGCCGGGGTGTCGTCGGTGATTTCGACCGGCGGCACGCCCGCTTGCGGCAGCGGCGAACCGAAGCGCTCCACATGCACTTTTTCCGAAGGTACGCCTGCGGCTTTCAGCGCGGCCTCGGCCGCATCCATCATCGGGCCGGGACCGCAGATGAAGGCTTCGTCGATGGCATCGGCCGGCAGCAGGTTGTCGATGAAGGCGGCGCACTTCTCCTGGTCGAGCACGCCGTTGAACAGCTCGACGTCCTGCAGGTCGTCCGACAGCACGTGATAGAGCACGAAGCGGTTCATGAAGCGGTTCTTCAGATCTTCGAGCTCTTCCGCGAACATGATCTGATCGACGCTGCGGTTGCCGTACACCAGCGTGAAGGTGCTACGCGGCTCGACTTCCAGCGTGGTCTTGATGATCGCGAGCACCGGCGTGATGCCCGAGCCGCCGGAAAACGCGATGTACTGCTGGCCCTGGTCGGCGTTGAGATGGGTGAAGAAGCGGCCGTCCGGCGTCATCACGTCGATGGTGTGGCCGGGTTGCAGCGTGTCGAACGCGAAGTTCGAGAAACGGCCGCCGCGCACGCGCTTGATGCCGATGCGCAGTTCGCCGTCGCGGTCGTAATCGGTGACGCCGACGCAGATCGAGTACGAACGGCGCGTTTCCTCACCGTCGATGTGCGTTTTCAGGGTGACGAACTGGCCCTGCGTGAAGCGATAGTGTTCGCGCAGTTCGACAGGGACTTCGAAGGCGACCGAGACCGCGTCGGCAGTTTCGGGCCGCACTTCGCGGATACGCAGCGGATGAAATTGCGGGGTAGCCATATCAGTATGGTTTGAAGTAGTCGAAGGGTTCGCGGCAGTCGATGCAGCGGTACAGGGCCTTGCAGGCCGTCGAGCCGAATTGCGCGAGACGCTCGGTATGCGCCGAGCCGCAACGGGGGCACGACGGCGCCGGCAGCGCGCGCGGCATGAAACGCAGCACTTTTTCCTGCGACGGAGCGGCTGAACCGCAATTGCCCGTGGGCGGCGCGATGCCATAGGCGCGCAATTTTTCGCGCGCGTCGGCGGTCATCCAGTCGGTGGTCCAGGCTGGCGCCAGCACAGTGGCGATGCGATACGGCTTCAGTTCAGCCACATCGAGCGCGTGGGCGACGTCTTCGGCGATCTGCGACATCGCCGGGCAACCGGAATAGGTTGGCGTGATCACGACTTCGAGCGTGCCGTCGGCGGCGCGGCGCACGTCGCGCAGAATGCCGAGTTCACGAATCGATACCACCGGGATCTCCGGATCAGGCACCGTTTCGAGCGCGGCCCATGCGCGCTCGAGCGTAGCGTCGGCGGTGGGCATGGCAGTCGAGGTCGTCATCGTAAAGTTCCGTTGGGTTCCGGTTGAGCGCTCGGGTGCGCGCTTACCAGGTGGCGCCGGGATGCTGGCGCGCGAGGCTTTGCATTTCGGCCAGCACGAAGCCCATGTGCTCCGAGTGCTCGCCATGCTTGCCGGCCGTGATGTGCTTGACCGCTTCGGGGAGCTTGAGCGTGGCCGGGTCGAGCGTGGCCGCTACGTCTTCGAGCCATGCTGCCTCGAGGTCCGACGTCAGCGGCCCGATGCCGGCGGCGGCGATGGCTTCCTCCACGGCGTCCGCACTAAAAAACTCACGCGTGTACGGCAGCAGATAGTCGAGCGCAGCTTGCGCGCGGCGATGCGACTCGTCCGTGCCGTCGCCGAAACGAATCAGCCATTCGCCCGCATGGTGCACGTGATAGCTGGTTTCCTTGATCGACTTCGAGGCGATCGCTGCAAGCTGTTCATCCTTCGACGTAGTGAGCGCGGACCACAGATGCGCCATTAGCGTTGAGTACAGGAAATTGCGCACGATCGTGACCGCGTAGTCCTTCTCGGCTTGCGCCGTGCCGGCGAGCGGGCCGTAATGCGGCAACTCGGCCAGCGTGTAGTTGGCGAACTCGCGTTCCGCGCGGAAGTACGCGTAGTCGTCTTCCGTGCGGCTTTTGCCGGTGAGTTGCTGTTCCAGCGAGGCGGCGTGCGTGTACAGCAGGCGCGCCTGGCCGATCAGATCCAGACTCATGTTCGACAGCGCGATGTCCTCTTCGAGGATCGGGCCGTGACCGCACCACTCGGCGTTGCGCTGACCGAGGATCAGCGCGGTGTCCGCGAGGCGCAGCACATACTGCAGATGTTGGGGCGTGATGGTCATGGCCGCGCTTACATGTGGTTGACTTCGTCGGGGAGCGTGTAGAACGTCGGGTGGCGATAAATCTTGTCGCCAGCCGGTTCGAACAGCTCAGCCTTGTCTTCCGGCGCGGATGCCGTGATCGCCGACGACGGCACCACCCAGATGCTCACGCCTTCCTGGCGGCGCGTGTAGACGTCGCGCGCCATGCGCAGCGCCATCGGCGCGTCGGCGGCATGCAGGCTGCCGCAGTGTTTATGGTCGAGTCCCTGCTTGCTGCGCACGAAGACTTCCCAAATCGGCCATTCCTTGTTCATTGCTGATCTCCTGATACTTTGTCTGGCTTGTCGCTGCGGTTAGGCAGCTTGCTGTTGTGCGCGCTGGCGCTGCTTTTCGGCGTGGGCGAGGGCGGCTTCGCGCACCCAGGCGCCGTCGTCGTGTGCTTTCACGCGGGTCGCGAGACGTTCGCGGTTGCACGGGCCGTCGCCATTCACGACGCGCCAGAATTCTTCCCAGTCGATATCGCCGTAGTCGTGTTGGCCGCGCGCTTCGTTCCACTTCAGGTCCGGATCCGGCAGCGTGACGCCGAGTACCTTGGCCTGATCGACGGTGGCGTCGACGAATTTCTGGCGCAGATCGTCGTTCGAGATGCGCTTGATGCCCCATTTCGACGACTGGTTGCTGTGAATCGAGTCTTTGTCGCTCGGGCCGAACATCATCAGCACCGGCCACCACCAGCGGTTCACGGCTTGCTGGACCAACTCGCGTTGCGCTTCGGTGCCGCTCATCATCGACATCAGCGCGTCGAAGCCCTGGCGCTGGTGGAACGACTCTTCCTTGCAGATGCGGATCATCGCGCGGGCATAAGGGCCGTACGTGCAGCGGCACAGCGGAATCTGATTCATGATCGCCGCGCCGTCCACCAGCCAGCCGATCACGCCGACGTCCGCCCACGTGGGTGTCGGGTAGTTGAAGATGCTCGAATATTTGGCTTTGCCCGAGTGCAATGCGGCGATCAACTGATCGCGCGACACGCCGAGCGTTTCGGCCGCGCTATATAGATAGAGGCCGTGGCCGGCTTCGTCCTGCACTTTGGCCAGCAGGATCGCCTTGCGCTTCAGGCTGGGCGCGCGTGAGATCCAGTTGCCTTCCGGCAGCATGCCGACGATTTCAGAATGCGCGTGCTGCGAGATTTGCCGGACCAGCGTCTTGCGGTAGGCCTCAGGCATCCAGTCCTGCGCTTCGATCTTGCCGTCGGCGGCCATGACCGCGTCGAATTGCGACTGCTCGGGCGAACTCGCTGCCGCGTCGAGCGGGGCGACATTGCCGGGGATATCCAGGGATTGCGTGTACATGGGGACGCTCTCAGCGGAAGTTGTCTGTGTGTGCGCAGTATAAACCAACCGACCGGTCGGTTAATAAATTTTTTGAGAAGAATGGCTCGTTTCGATAGGGACACCTTGGGTTCGTCGCCAAGGTGTTTCGCGAGCGTCGCCGCCCCGCGCCGACACATAACCTATAAAATTGCGAATTGGCCGCGATTTGCGGCCTTCATGCATCCCCCGGTACTCATGTTACGTCTAAGCGAAATTAAACTCCCGCTCGATCACCCCGAGAGCGTTCTCGAAGCCGGCGTCCGCGCGCGCCTCGCTGAACTCGGCGTGGGCGAGGACGGGCTCATCCGATACACCGTGTTCCGCCGCGCGCACGACGCCCGCAAGCGCACCGACATCAAGCTCACTTACATCGTCGACGTCGAGGTGAAGGATGAAGCGGCCGCGCTCAAGCGGCTCGCCGACGTGCCCCACTGCGCGGTGACACCGGACATGACGTACCGTTTTGTCGCCAAAGCACCGGCGCAGATGACTTCCCCGCGTCCGGTTGTGATCGGCATGGGGCCGTGCGGCCTGTTTGCCGGGCTGATCCTCGCCCAGATGGGCTTTCGTCCGATCATTCTCGAGCGCGGCAAGGCCGTGCGCGAGCGCACCAAGGATACTTTCGGGCTGTGGCGCAAGTCGGTGCTCAATCCTGAATCGAATGTGCAGTTCGGTGAAGGCGGCGCGGGCACATTCTCGGACGGCAAGCTTTACAGCCAGATCAAGGATCCGAAGCACTACGGCCGCAAGGTGCTCGACGAATTCGTCCGCGCGGGTGCGCCGGAAGACATTCTCTATCTGAGCCGGCCCCATATCGGCACGTTCCGCCTCGTCAGCATGGTCGAAAAGATGCGCGCGACTATTCACGAGCTGGGTGGTGAGGTGCGTTTCGAGACGCGGGTCGACGATATCGAAATCGATCAGGGCAAGGTGCGCGGGCTCAAGCTGTCGACGGGCGAGCATTTGCGCTGCGACCACGTGGTGCTGGCGGTCGGCCATAGCGCGCGCGATACCTTCCAGATGCTGAGCGACCGCGGCGTCTATATTGAAGCGAAGCCGTTTTCACTCGGTTTCCGGATCGAACATCCGCAAGGGTTGATCGATCGCAGCCGTTTCGGCAAGTTTGCGGGCCACAAGCAACTGGGCGCCGCCGACTATAAGGTCGTGCACCACTGCAGCAACGGGCGCGCCGTTTATAGCTTCTGTATGTGTCCTGGCGGCACGGTGGTCGCGGCGACTTCCGAGCCGGGCCGCGTGGTGACCAACGGCATGAGCCAGTATTCACGGGCCGAGCGCAATGCCAACGCTGGGATTGTCGTCGGCATCACGCCGGACGATTATCCGGGCGGCCCGCTAGCCGGCATCGCCTTCCAGCGCAAATGGGAAGAGCGGGCGTTCGAGTTGGGTGGCGGCAACTATATGGCGCCGGGCCAGCTTGTTGGCGACTTTATTGCCGGGCGGCCGTCCACGTCGCTGGGTTCGGTGGTGCCGTCCTACAAACCGGGCGTGCATCCGACCGATCTCAGCACGGCGCTGCCAGACTACGTAATCGAAGCGATCCGCGAAGCGTTGCCGCAAATGGACAAGAAGATTGCCGGCTTCGCGATGCATGACGCGGTGCTGACCGGCGTCGAGACGCGAACGTCGTCGCCGATTCGCGTGCGACGCCGGGATGACTTTCAGAGCATGAATGTCGAGGGCCTGTATCCGGCGGGTGAAGGCGCGGGGTATGCCGGCGGGATCTACTCGGCGGCCATCGACGGGATCGAAGTGGCCGAAGCGCTTGCGTTGAAGATGGTTGGGGTTCCGGCGGCGGTCTGACGAGTGATGGGTCTGTGCAAGCACTGAATGGCTGTTGCCCAGACGGGTTCATGGGGGCGAAGCGCTCGCGATGCATCGTCATGCGGATAACTGCTTCGCGGACGTCGCGTCTGGAGTTCCGGTGAGGGCTCTCTAGTGCCGGGCGGGCTGAATACGTCCGGTTGCGCGCAGTCCGCCGAGGACCCATACCGCCACTCGCGGTACGTTCGGCGCCGCGGCCCTGCGACCAGGCGCGGGTGATCGCACGATAGCGTTCGCGCGGTCCGCCGCGACAGAGATGGCGATCGGGCACAATGCACGTTTCGCCTCGAACTGACCACCCGAATGACCATTCGCACTCTGGCTGCCGCATATAGCGCGGCGCTGCTTTGCCAATTCGCCGTTTCCCCGACTGTTTTTGCCGCCGACGCCCCGATGCACTGGGTCACCGCATGGGCGACGGCGTTGCAACCCATTCCCCAACGGTCGGATTTGCCGCCCCTGTATCGCGCCCCGGAGGTAGCAGGGCGAACAGTTCGCCAGATTGTCTATCCGACGCTGTCCGGTAAAACCGCACGAGTCCATCTCAGCAACGAGTACGGCAAGACGGCGCTCGTCATCGAGGAGTTGCGCATTGCGCGCTCGGCCGGCGGCGCGGCTGCGCTGGGCAATGGGGAGGCGCGTGTGACGTTCGGCGGCAAGAGTTCGGTGAGCGTACCACCGGGCGCCGAGTTGGACAGTGACCCTGTCGCAATCGACATCGCCGAGGGCGCACCTTACGCGATCAGTGCGTTCACGGGGCCGGAACAGCGGATTGTGGCGTGGCATCGGGTCTCGAATCAGTTGAATTACGTTTCCGCCCCGGGTAATCACACTGCAGATACTTCCGCTGACTCGTTTCGTGGCCGGTTCACGCAATATGTGTGGGTGACGGGTTTGTCGGTGGATGCGCCGTCATCGGCTGCCGTCGCCGCGATCGGCGACTCGATCACCGACGGTATGCGCTCGAGTCTGAATCAGAATCGACGCTGGCCAGACGCGCTGGCTCGCCGGTTCGCCAGCACTGGCGACCACTCGACGGCGATCGCCAATCTTGGCATCAGCGGTAATCGCTTGTTGAGCGACTCGCCCTGCTACGGCGACGCGCTTGTCCGGCGTTTCGACCGGGACGTGCTGGAGCGCCCGGGCGTCAAGACGGCGATTCTGCTGATCGGAATCAATGACATCAACTTCGCGGAGATGCCGGCGCGTAGTGGACTCGACTGCGACTTTCCGCATACCTCGGTGACGGCCGCCGACCTGATCGCCGGCTACCAGCGCGTGATTGCGGACGCACGGCACCGCGGCGTGAAGGTGTTCGGCGCAACGTTGACGCCGGCGTCGCTGCCGGCGCCGCGGGAGAGTATCCGGCTGGCGGTCAACCAGTGGATTCGAAGCAGCCACGCTTTCGACGGCGTTGTCGATTTCGACGCTGCGCTGCGCGACCCGGCGCAGCCGAATCGTCTGCAGCGCGCCTTTGACAGTGGTGACCATATCCATCCCAGCGATGCCGGGTACGCCGCAATGGCTGAAGCGGTTCCGGTGGCTGCTGTAGTGAATTCAACCCGGAAGTGAGTCGCCAAAAAAGATTTTCGTCAAACCCTTGTCACATGACTGATGTTCGCCTATAGTTCGCCTCCTCGTTTGCGAACGAGAGCCGCGGCGGAAACCAGCGGTTGTAGCGTCAACAAGGTTTTAAGCGAAAGCGAAAAAATGTTGTTGACGAAACGAAAAAGAGCCTTCATAATCTCGTTTCTCTGCTGCTGATGCAGCGACGCAGAACGAAGCGGTGCCGGGTGGTTGTGATGTTGATGGTTGATGTCAATGTTGCGTGGCGCTGGTCCGGTAGTGAATGCGTACTCGATCTTTAAAAATTAACAGCCGATAAGTGTGGGCGCTTGATGCGCGACGCGCCGGTGGACTCTTCGGGGTCTGC
>NZ_JBNPVS010000066.1:0-48866 GCF_050434225.1 Paraburkholderia sp. GAS32
GCCGTTCAACGTTGCCAAGCCGCGCGACGTATTAGTTCCTGCATGATCTAGCCCTACGCGCCGGCTCATTGTGGTGTGCGTTAATTCGCGCTTACTTTCCATCCTCGGGTATCCACGCGCAGGCAGAAGTGGATCTCGCGCTGCGCCAGCGCGGCCACCATCATGTTGCCAATATAGCCGCGATCAAGCAGCAGCAGATCGGTGTGCGGCTGAAGCACATCCAGCGCTTCGAACAGCATCTGCCGCTCGGCGCCGTCGGCCGGATGGAGCGCGGCATGCAACGTCAGTTCGGGCCCCGGCAGGAACAGCGCGAACGCGTAGTGATCGGCGCGCAACGCATGGCCCTGGCGGGTCCCCACCCGCAGCCGGGTGCCGTCGGCTGCGACCGGCCTCAGGCCGTTCCAGCGCATCGAGTCAATATGGGGTTGGGCGAGTTCAATCAGACGTGCGCGCGCCCGTTCGAACAGCTCGGCCGACAGCCCCCGGCGCGCCTTGCTGAAGGCCTGTGCACTGACGCCGCGGGTACGCACGCCGCGTTCGCCGAGCTCACCAAACAGGCCATCGAGTTCGGCCTGCACGCTCGCGCACATGCCCGACATCATCAGCGCGGCCATGCGCGGCAATGTCAGTGTGCGATTGCGGGTGAATGCAGTGGGAGAAAGACGCACGCGCTCAGCGAGCGCCGGATCGAACAGGAAATCGGAGAACTCAGCCAGGAGTTGGGAGGACGCTGGTATTTGAGTTCATATCGTCGATTTATCAATCAGTTATGCGATGAAGTTTACAGGTCGAACGCCCCGTATACAAGCCCTTTCGGGCTTAAGTTGAGAGCATTGCCCCGCACAGGGGCAACGCTAATAGACCACTAACAATTCAAGGAAAGGCCAACGCCCTAGGCAAACAGACAAAAGCGCCGAGCAGGCAAACAAAATCAACCCTGCCGAAGGCAATACCCAGCAACAGCGTCCAACACACCCTCATCCTCGCCAACCGCCGTAGCGCACTTAATCTCGACAGCAGGATACAACCCCCGACACCGCGCTATCACCTCCGGCAGATCTCTGCGAACATGCCCACCTTGCCCAAAAAACACAGGCACAACAGTCACAACAGAACACCCGTCGGAGACAAGAGAACCCACAGCGGTAGGCAAATCCGGCTCCATCAACTCAAGAAAAGCCAACAAAACCGGCCCAGCCTCAGCATCAGAGCCGCGCGCTGCGCGAACCTTCTCAGCGAGCCTCTCAAACGGCTCCCGCCACCGCACATCCCGCGCGCCATGCGCAAACAAAACAAGTCCATGCGTAGCCATGACAAAGGCCCCTAATGGCGATCAACCCATTTCAACCCAACCAGCCCGAGCACGAGATAAACAAGCCCAGGCGTAGCCGCAGTCAACGGCGCAGGCCACGTGTTCAACGTGCCGATATGCGAGAACAGCGTATTGAACAACTGGAAGCTCATCCCCAGCATAATCCCGCCGAAAACCTTCACGCCAACCACACCGGCACGCGTATGCAGATACGCAAACGGCAACGACAACACCAGCATCACGAACACCGCAAACGGATACAGCAGCTTGCGCCACAGCGCAATGTCATACCGCTGCGTGTCCTGATGATTCTCGGTCAAATGCTGGATGTAGCGGAACAGATTGAACATCGACATCCGGTCCGGCGACACCAGCAGCACCGACAAGATCTGTGGCGTCAGTTCCGAGCGCAGCGAATACTCCGGCAACTCCACCTGCTTTGCACGGTACACCGGATTCAACGCATCGGCCGGCGTGCCCGGAGGTGGGGGGACGTCGATCAATTGTGTGTCCGTCACGCCAGTCAGTTGCCAATGACCCGGCGGCTGATACGTGCCACTCTTCGCAATCCGCACGTTCGAGAGACGGAACTTCGAATCGAATTCGTAAATTCGCACGTTGCTGATCGTCGCGTCCGGCTTCAATTCGCCGACGTTGACGAAGCGCGTCACCTGCTCGCCGTCCGCTCTCGCGGTGAGCGTGTCCTTCACCCAGACGCCCGACTCGAAGTTGCTCGATACCGACGACCCCAATGCCTCGAGCCGCACGCGTTCCGACAACTGATCCGTGTATGGACCGACCACTTCGCCGATCAGGTAAGTCAGGAACACCAGCGGAATGCCGATCTTCATGAGCGAGCGCAGCGCCTGATTGGTGGCGAGGCCGGACACGCGAAAAATCGTGTATTCGGAGTTCGCCGCCATTTGCGCGAACACGTAGATCGCGCTGATCAACGCAGCAACCGGAATGATTTCGTAGAAGCGCGACGGCGTTTGCAGCGCGACGCGCAGCACCGCGTACTGGAACTTGTAGTTGCCGTGGCCGACGGAATTCAGTTCGTTGATCAGGTCGAAGAAAAAGAACAGACCCGAAAACGCGAACAGAATAAAGATGAACGTGAGATAGATCTGACGCGCGAAATACCTTTCATAGATGCGCATCGGTTAGGCCCCCTGCGAACGGCTGAACATCGCCCGCGTGAATAGCGGCCGGTTGCGCACGCGCAGCCAGAAGATGAACGCGACGATCACCGCCACAATAACGTGCAGGCCCACCAGGCCAGCCGCGAACGACATCCTGCCTTGCTCGATCCACGACTGCACGACGTTCAACAGATTGGAATATGTCAGATAGATCAGGACAGCCATCACCAGATTGATCGTGCGGCTGCGTCGCGGATTCTGGTGCGCAAGCGGAATCGCCAGCAGCATCAGGTTGATCGCGATCAGCGGCAGTCCCGCGCGCCAGGCGAACTCGGCGAGATTGTCGTCGGTGGGGTTACGCAGAAGGGTAAGCGTGGGCAGGCTGGTGGTAGTTGGCGTATTGACGACCGGCTGGCTCTGGATCTTCAGGCCGTAGCGTTCGAATTCCATGATGCGGAAATCGGGGTGGCCCGGTTCGCCGTCATAGCGGCGGCCGTTTTCCAGCACGACAAAGCGGTCGCCGTTCTTATGCGTTTCGGTGTGGCCGGTTTTCGACACGACCACGTTGACTTTGCCGTTCTCCGTACTGGTCACGAAGACGTTCTCGACACGCGCCTGGTCGGGCGACATCTTCTCGATGAAGAACACGCGGTGGTTCGTGGCCGACTCGCGGAATTGACCCGGCGCGAGCAGCGAGACTTCGTCGCGCTGCTGGAAACGCGCGCGCAGCAGCTTGTTCTGCTGGTTCGACCACGGCCAGCCGACGAACACGAAGAACATGATGAGAATGATGATCGGCGTGGAAAAAATGGCGATCGGCTTGATGAATTGCGTCAGGCTGACACCGGAGGACAGCCACACGACCATCTCGGAGTCTTTGTACCAACGTGTCAGGACGAACAGGATCGACACGAACAGGGTCGCGACGAGCATTATCGCCAGGTAGCCGATCACAGTCAGGCCGATCAGGACCAGCACGTCGCGCGGGTCGATCTCGCCCGAGGCCGCGAGGCCGACGATGCGGATCATCATCGTCGTCAGCACGAGCGTGAGGAGAACCATGAACACGGCACCAGCCGTATACGCGAGTTCGCGCTGGAGGGAGCGTTCGAAGATCATTATTGATGATGAGGTGGGGCGCTCTCAGTGACGCACGGATTGGTTCCCGTCACGCCTCCGGTGCAGCCGCCGCGGGAAAAATAGCGGATAATTGCGGCTTTCATCCTAAGCCCAGATTTTATCCGAGGACAAGCGCGATGGACTTTAGCATAAAAGCCTGTGATTGGACCAAAGGCTCGTCAAACGGTTTCCTGACCGGGAAATCCGATTGCATCGTAATCGGCGTGTTCGAGTCGCAAACGCTCTCGGGCGCTGCGCTGGAGATCGACGTGGCCACCAAGGGCCTCCTGACCCGCGTCATCAAGGCCGGCGACATGGACGGCAAGGCCGGCACCACCCTGTTCCTGCACGAAGTCTCGGGCATCGGCGCTTCGCGCGTATTGCTGGTCGGCCTCGGCAAGCAGGATGCTTTCAATCAGAAAGCCTACGGCGAGGCAGTGCGGGCCGCCTGGCGCGCACTGCTCGGCACCAAGATCGTCCAGGTCACCTTCACGCTCGCCCAACTGCCGATCCTCGAGCGCTCGGCCGATTGGGGCGTGCGCGCCGCGATCCTCGCGCTGCGCGAGTTGAGCTACCGCTTCACACAGATGAAGAGCAAGCCGGACAACGCGCCGCGCGCCCTGAAGCGCATCGTGTTCAGCGTCAACACCGGCGACGAGAAGGCCGCCAAGCTCGCGGCCAAGCAGGGCGCCGCGCTTGCCAACGGCATGGATCTGACGCGCGACCTCGGCAACCTGCCGAGCAATGTCTGCACGCCGACCTATCTTGCCAACACCGCGAAGAAGCTCGCCAAAGACTGGAAGCTGAAAGTCGAAGTGCTCGGCGAAAAGCAGTGCGAAGCGCTGAAGATGGGCTCGTTCCTGTCGGTCACGGCCGGCTCGGTCGAACCGGCTCAGTTCATCGTGCTGCAGTACCACGGCGGCGCCGCGAAAGCCGCGCCGGTGGTGCTGGTCGGCAAGGGCGTCACGTTCGATACCGGCGGCATTTCGCTGAAGCCGGGCGAGGGCATGGACGAGATGAAGTACGACATGTGCGGCGCCGGCTCGGTGCTGGGCACGTTGCGCGCCGTCGCGGAAATGGGCCTGAAAATCAACGTGGTCGGCATCATCCCGGCCGTCGAGAACATGCCGTCGGCCACCGCCACGAAGCCTGGCGACATCGTCACCAGCATGAAGGGCCTGACGATCGAAGTGCTGAACACGGACGCCGAAGGCCGGCTCATCCTGTGCGACGCGCTGACCTATGCCGAGCGTTTCAAGCCGGCGGCGGTGATCGATATCGCCACGCTGACGGGCGCCTGCATCATCGCGCTGGGTCATCACAACAGCGGTCTGTTCTCGAAAGACGACGCGCTGGCGGGCGAACTGCTCGATGCCTCGCGTGAAGCGTCCGACCCGGCCTGGCGCATGCCGCTCGACGACGAGTATCAGGATCAGCTCAAGTCGAATTTCGCGGATCTGGCCAACATCGGTGGTCGTCCGGCGGGCAGCGTGACGGCGGCGTGCTTCCTGTCGCGCTTCGCTGAAGCGTATCCGTGGGCCCATCTGGACATCGCCGGCACCGCGTGGAAGAGCGGCGCGGCGAAGGGCGCCACCGGCCGCCCGGTGCCCTTGCTCGCGCAGTTCCTGATCGACAGGGCCGCTGACGGTCGGGCCGCGGACGGTCGCGCTGCACAATGACGCATTGCAGTAAGGTTGCGGGCATTGCTGCAGACGCAAAGCGGAGCCGCCGATGACGAGAATCGATTTTCACTCGAACGTCGGTGATTCGCTGCTGTATGCGTGCCGCCTGATCCGCAAGGCGTATCAGGCGGGCCAGCCGACCATCGTGCTGGCCGAGCCCGAGCGTCTGCGGGCTTTCGACGAGCAGTTGTGGACCTTCTCGCCCCTCGATTTCGTGCCGCACTGCATGGCGGGCACGCCGCTCGCTGCGCAAACGCCAATCGTGCTGGCGTCGAACCTCGATGATGTGCCGCATCATCAGGTGCTGCTCAATCTCGGCGCCACGGTGCCGGCGCAATTCGCGCGCTTCGAAAGATTGCTGGAAGTGGTCGGTAACGCACACGACGAACTCGCGGCTGGCCGCGAACGCTATCGTTTCTATCGCGATCGCGGCTATGCTTTGAACAACTACAAGCAAGGCAGCTAGGCACCATTTCGTCCGCGTCGCGTGGTGTTTTGTCGGATGGATTCGACGCGCGCGCGGCCTGCCTCGGCTTGGACTCAAACACGGAGAGCGCGCGTGTCCGATCCTAACGATAGTTCGATCCCGGTTCTCAACGAGATTCTCGTGCCGGGCCATCCTGCCCAGGCGCGCCAGGCGGAGGGTGGCGCAGCGGCGCCGGCTACCCAGCCGGCGGCCGATCCCGCGACTGCGCAAGAACCGGTCCTTACGCCGGAACCCAGGCACGAGCCTGAGCCGGTGCTTGCGCCAGAAACCCTGCAGGCACAGAAGGAGCCGACGCTCGCGCCGGAGCCCGCGCACGTGGCGGAGCAAGCGCATGTGTCGGAGCAAGCGCATCCGGCCGAGCACGCCCACCCGAAAAAGCGCTCGAGGGCACACCATGCTGCCGATCACCGGCACGGACATGAGCCGGCCTTTGCGTCTGCGGGCGTCTTCGACCGGGCTGAACCGCATGCGCCGATCGAGGCGGGTACGATCGTGCCGCCGGATATCGCTCACGAAGCGCAGCCGCAACCGAATCTCGATGCCGATGTCATCGCCGAACGTCTGCGTGGACGGTTCGCGGGTTTTCTGACGGGCGAGGGGCGCGGCATCATCGAGGCACGTTGCCGCGATGCGTTGCAGGATCACACATCCTGGCTCGTCAACCAGATCACGCGCGAAGTGGCGCTGGCGCTGGAGACGGAATTGACCGGCTGGGTCAGGGAAGCGGTCGATCAGGAGATCGCGCGGCGCTCGGGCAGCGCTTGATCGTGGCTGGGGGCGTGCCGTTATCCGGGCGCGCTCACCGCTTTCATCAAGCGGGGTTCATTTGAGTTTTCGTCTAAGCGCCGTTATTTGAGCGTCATCACCCAGCTCGCCAGCGTAGCCGCCTGATCGGGCGTGAGTTGCGTATTCGCGGGCATCGGCACCGCGCCCCACACGCCCGTGCTGCCATCCAGAATCTTGTGCTTCAGATAGGTGGCGGCATCTTCGCGGCCGGCATATTTCGAGGCGACGTCATGCAGCGCCGGTCCCATGAATGGACGCGTCACCGAGTGGCAGCTCATGCAGTTCTGCTGCTGGGCAAGCGCGAGGGCGGCGGGCACTTCCGCGTGCGCCGCCAGACTGCCGGCGCCTAACATAGCGCTCAGCACGCTGGCCGCCGCGAGCGCTGCATACGACATTGATTTCATTCTGGTCTCCGTCGGTGCAGGTGCCCGACTCGTGGTCCACGCATTATAAAAGGAAAGGGGCGCACGGTTTCCCGTGCGCCCCTTTGCGCTTTTTTCGTAACTGACGCAGCCGATGTGGCGTCGAGCGATGCTGCTGATCCGTCCCGAAGAACCGGGGCGGATCAGCGCAGCGCGTGCTAAATGCCCGCTTAGCCCGTCACTGCGCCCTTGTTGGCCGGCAGCGCCAACGCGGAGTACTTCGCCAGCACGCCACGCGTGTAACGCGGCTTCGGTTGCTGCCATGCAGCGCGGCGGCGTTCCAGTTCGGCGTCGTCGATGTTCAGTTGCAGAAGCAGCTTGTGCGCGTCGATCGTGATCGAGTCACCTTCCTGCACGAACGCGATCGTGCCCCCCACGAACGCTTCCGGCGCGACGTGACCGACCACCATGCCCCACGTGCCGCCCGAGAAGCGGCCATCGGTGATCAGGCCGACGCTTTCGCCGAGTCCCTTGCCGATGATCGCGGACGTAGGCGCGAGCATTTCCGGCATGCCGGGGCCGCCCTTCGGGCCGAGGTAGCGCAGCACGACCACGTCGCCGGCGACGATCTTGTCGGCCAGAATGGCTTCCAGCGCGCTTTGCTCGTCGTCGAACACGCGGGCCGGGCCGGTGATGACCGGGTTCTTCAGGCCGGTGATCTTGGCGACCGCGCCGTCGACGGCCAGGTTGCCCTTCAGGATCGCCAGATGGCCTTCCTTGTACAGCGCTTGCTCGATCGGGAAAATCACCTGCTGATCGGCGCGCGGCTTGCTCGGCACGTCCTTCAGTTCTTCAGCGATCGTCTTGCCGGTGATCGTGATGCAATCGCCGTGCAACAGGCCTGCGTCGAGCAGGATCTTCATGACTTGCGGAATACCGCCGGCTTTGTGCAGGTCGGTCGCCACGAACTGGCCCGACGGCTTCAGGTTGCAGATCACCGGCACCTTCTTGCGCATGCGCTCGAAGTCTTCGATGGTCCATTCCACTTCAGCCGCATGAGCGATGGCGAGGAAGTGCAGCACGGCGTTGGTCGAGCCGCCCGTGGCCATGATGACGGCCACGGCGTTCTCGATCGACTTCTTCGTGACGATGTCGCGCGGCTTCAGATCCTTCTTGACCGCTTCGACCAGCACCCGTGCCGATTCGGCCGCCGAGTCGACCTTTTCCTGGTCCGGATTGGCCATCGTCGACGAATACAGCAGCGACATGCCCATCGCTTCGAACGACGAGCTCATCGTGTTGGCGGTGTACATGCCGCCGCACGAACCCGTGGACGGGCACGCGTTCTTTTCGACCCCTTCAAAATCTTCCTGCGACATCCGGCCGGCCGTGAATTCGCCCACGGCTTCGAAGGACGACACGATGGTCAGGTCGGTGCCCTTCCAGTTGCCCGGACGGATCGTGCCGCCGTACACGTAGATGCTCGGCACGTTGGCCCGCAACATGCCGATCATGCCACCCGGCATGTTCTTGTCGCAGCCGCCGATCACGACCACCCCGTCCATCCACTGGCCCTGCACGCACGTCTCGATACAGTCGGAGATGACTTCGCGCGACACCAGCGAGTACTTCATGCCTTCGGTGCCCATCGACATGCCGTCCGAGATCGTCGGCGTGCCGAAGATCTGCGGATTCGCGTCGGCGCCCTTGACCGCGGCGACGGCCGCGTCGGCCAGACGCTGCAGGCCGGCGTTACACGGCGTGATGGTCGAGTGGCCGTTGGCGATGCCGATCATCGGCTTGTCGAAGTCGGCCTTTTCGTAGCCGAGTGCGTAGTACATCGAGCGGTTCGGTGAGCGCGCCACGCCTTGCGTGATGTTCTTCGAACGACGGTTGTATGCCATGGGGAACTCCAATCTGTTTTGTTTTGATCCGTGCTGCGTATGCGGGGCTCAGGTGCTGCCGCAAAGGCTGCGCTGACGCTGCCTTTGCGTTGCCGGCGGCGTCGGCCGATACGGCGCTTCTGGTCAGTTCAGTTTAGTTCCGACGCGTTGCGCAAGGGTGCAGTTTTGCGAAGCGCGTGTCCAATATATTATTCAGGCTCGATTAGGTCGTAAAATGTATTAATCATGTTGCCTACGTTTCCTGACCTGCGCCAGTTGCGCTATTTCGTGACCGTCGCTGAAGAAAAGCACTTCGGGCGGGCGGCCGTGCGTCTTTCCATGACGCAGCCGCCGTTGTCGCAGGCGATTCGGGCGCTGGAGGAAACACTCGGCGTCGAGTTGTTCGCGCGCACCAAGCGCTCGGTGGAGTTGACCCCGGTGGGCGCTGACCTGTTGCCCGAAGTGCAGCGCCTGCTGGCGAGCGCTGAGGGGCTGCGGCCGTTGGCGCAGAGCCTCGCGCGAGGCGAGGCCGGGGCGCTGTCGCTGGCCTTCGTCTCGACGGCCGATTACGGCCTGCTGCCGTTGCTGCTGCGCGATTTCGGCGTGCGCCATCCACGGGTGCGCCTCGAACTGACCGAAGCCACCAGCGACGTGCAGATCGAGGAACTGGTGGCCGGGCGCATCGACGCAGGCCTCGTGATCGCGCCGCTACCGTCGCGCCATGCCACCCAGCTCTCGTGGTTGCCGATCGCCCGCGAGCCGCTGGTGATCGCGATGTCGACGGATATGGCGCAGCGCGTGGGCCGCGCCGCCGGCTCCAAGGCTGACTCGCACGCGGAGTGGCTGGAAACGCCCATCAGCCTGCGTGACGTCGCCGACGAGCCGCTCGTGATCTTCCCAAGACGTCTGGCGCCAGGCTTTTATGACATCATTATGGATTGCTACGGCGTGGCGGGCCTGGCACCCCGGGTCGGCCAGGAGGCGATCCAGATGCAGACGATCGTGAGCCTTGTGTCGGCCGGGATGGGCGTCGCACTGGTGCCGCAATCGTTGCGTAATCTGCGCCGCACGGGTGTCGTGTACCGGCCGCTCTCCGAATCGGTGCCGGCGATCGAGACGGGGCTGGTCTGGCGCACGGCGGAGGTGAGTCCGGTGTTGGCCGGCTTCATCGAGATCGTCCGAGCGCACGCGGCCACCATGGAGGCGCAGTTCGCGGCGCCTCGTGTTTAGGCGAGCTTAGGTGAGCCGCTGCCGCGAACGCATTGCAAGCGAAACCGTCCAACGCATGCGCCGCATGATGCGCCCACCGCCGGCTGCTACTTGAAACTCGACTAGAAATCCGCTTCTGAACCTGAACTGCCCATAACAACACGATGCTCATTCACCCGAATTTCGACCCCGTTGCCATTCATCTGGGGCCGCTTGCTGTGCGCTGGTATGGACTGATGTACCTCGTTGCGTTCATCGCGGCGATCGTCGTCGGCCGGTTGCGGCTGCGTTTGCCGTACGTCGCCGCACAGGGCTGGACCGCTAAGGATATCGACGACATGCTGTTTTACGGCGTGCTCGGTACGATCCTCGGCGGCCGGCTCGGCTACGTGCTGTTCTACAAGGCGAGCTTTTACTTCGCGCATCCGCTCGACATCTTCAAGGTGTGGGAAGGCGGCATGTCGTTTCACGGTGGCTTCCTCGGCGTGACGCTGGCGATGGTGCTGTTCGCCTATCAGCGCAAGCGCTCGTGGTTGCAGGTCACCGATTTCGTCGCGCCAATGGTGCCGACCGGGCTCGCGGCAGGGCGCCTCGGCAACTTTATCAACGGTGAGTTGTGGGGCCGCGTGACCGATCCGTCAGCGCCCTGGGCGATGCTGTTTCCAGGCGCCGCGCCCGATGATGCCGCGTGGCTCACCGCGCATCCGCAACTGGCCGCGCAATGGCATCTGAACGACGTATTCGCGCAATATCACATGCTGCCGCGTCATCCGTCGGAGTTGTATGAGATCGCGCTGGAAGGCGTGGCGCTGTTCTTCGTGCTGTTCTTCTTCTCACGCAAACCGAAACCGATGGGCGCGATTTCCGCGGTGTTCCTGATCGGCTACGGCCTTGCGCGTTTCACGGTGGAATTCGCGCGTGAGCCGGACGATTTCCTTGGGCTTTTGGCAATGGGTCTCTCGATGGGCCAATGGCTCTCGCTGCCAATGATCCTCGTGGGCATCGGGATACTGGTGTGGTCCTATCGCCGTGCGCGGCGTGAACCGGCGCAGACGGTCGGCGCGAATTGAGCGCTACGTTTTATCGTAGTGAGCTGAGTAGCCAATGAAAAAAAGCCACGGAATGCCGTGGCTTTTTTCTCTACAGCAGGACGTCTGCCGTAAAAACGCGTTACTTCATCTGCACCGAGCCCGACACATTGACCGTTACCGTCGACGTGCCGCCTTCGATCGGCACCGGCGCGGATGCCTTAGCATCGGCACCCATTGCACGTGCGCTCATCATCATCATCGGACGGGGCATGACGCCGTTGTGGCCGACGTTGACTTCACGAATCGAATAGCCGTTGTAGCCGAACGCCTGCGCCGAAGAAGCGGCTTGCTCACGGAACGACTTGATGGCTTCACCGGTGAGCTTCTGCTCCGCGGCACGCTGCGCTTCAGGCGACAGCGAGAACTGCACGTTGCCGACCTGCATGATCGATGCCATCTGGCCTGCGAGTTTCGACGCCGCGGCGAAGTCGTGCGACTCGAGCACAACTTCAGTACGGCCGCGCCATGCGGAAATACGGCCGTCACGATCGGTGGACGGGTAGATAGAGAAGGAGCCGGTGCGAGCTGTTACGCCGTTCACGCCCTTGGCTTTTTGCAGCGCTGCGTCGGCGCGCTGGTTCAGTGTGGAGGTGAGCGCGGACGGATCGCTCGCTTCCTGCTCGTAGAACAGCGTGATATCGACGACGTCTTGCGGCACTTCCGAGCTTGCTTGCGCATTCAGCGACAGCACGCCGGCGGGCTGATACTGCGTCACGCCTTGCGCGCGGGCCATGGCCGGCGTCAGTGCGAACGCGGCAGGGGCGGCGCATACGAGAGCGAGAGCGAGTGCACGTGCGGTGTTTTTCGTCATTCTTGGACTCCTTGCTTGAACAGGTTGTGCACGATTGGTGCGAACGCCATGCGATGGCACAACGTTTGCGAGTCCGTTAGGCGCTTGTAACCTGAGCTTGGTTCCCTAATTTGACGTTTGCTCAACGTTTGCTTTCATCCGCGCACAGACTTGCGCGTGAAACAAGCCGCAACGGGTCACATGTGCGTATGCAACGTTAAACAAGACGTTTGGTGATGAAGCGCCATTCAGCTTCGGTCACCGGTGTGATCGACAGGCGGTTGCCTTTGACGAGCACACGCATGTCCTTCAATTCCTCATGCTCGCGCAGCGCGGCAAGCGGAATCAACGGGATCTTCTTCTTGAACACCACATCGACGAGTAGCCAGCGCGGCGTTTCCTGCGACGACTTCGGGTCGTAGTAGGGGCTCTTCTTATCGAATTGAGTGGGGTCCGGATACGCGGTGGACGATACCTCCGCGAGCCCCGCAATACCTGGCTCCGGACAACTCGAGTGATAGAACAGCACACCGTCGCCGACCTGCATCGTGTCGCGCATGAAGTTGCGCGCCTGATAGTTGCGCACGCCAGTCCACGGCAACGTATGGTGCGGTGCCTGGGCAAGATGGTCGATGCTTGCTTCGTCCGGTTCGGACTTCATTAGCCAGTAGCGCATGAATCGAATTGAACGTTAAAGGTTTGATACAGCAAGAAAAATCGAGGCCCAAAGAAAAACGGCACCGAACCGAAGTCCGATGCCGTTTGAATAGGTCCCCGCCTTAGCCGCTAGGCCGGCATCCTGAACCGGGGGTTCAGAATTGGTCGCAGTTAGCAGCACTTCGGGTACATCAGACAGAGTGACGCGCACACCCATGCTACAAATTTCCACAACCGTGCACATGGCATTGGTTCAAGGAATATATGACCTTGGCGAACCAGGCAGGGAAGTCAAACCGATTGAATTCAAAACGTTTGCATGAATCTTTGCTCATGCACCTCGTTTGAATCCGCAGCCGATCTCAGGACCGGCTACAAGATACTTTTACATGCTGTACTGCTGAATCACAGTACCCAGTTGCTCGTTCATCTGGTGCATTGTACGCCGGATTTCTTCAGCGGGAAATGCTTCTCCGTGCCGCACGCTGCTTTGCAGCTTAAGCAGTTCCGATGCCAGCGACAGCGCGGCCATGACGGCAATGCGATCCGTGCCGCGCACGTTGCTGCTATTGCGGATCTTCGACATCTCGGCGTCGACGCGTGCAACCGCTTCAAGCAGCGCGCCTTCAGTTTCCGGCGAGCAGGCGAGACGATAGGGCACGCCGAGAATCGATACTTCGATCTGCTTGGTGGTCATGCATTTTCTCCATGGCGGGTGACGTCGCTCTCCGCTTCTTCCTCATGCGGCGCGGCCTCGAGCAGATCGAGCTGATTGTCCGGCTCGCTGTGCGCGCGGGCCCGCGGCAGTTTTTCGAGGATCGCATTGAGGCGCACCTGTGCATCGTCGATCTTTGCCGACAGCGCGTCGCGTTCCGCCTGCAGTGCATCGCGCTCCTCGCGCATCAGCGCGAGTTCCGTGCGCGTGGCCTCTGCTTCGGCGCGCGTTTGGGCGAGCTGATCTTCGAGCGCGAGCCGCGCTTCATTGTGGCGTTGGCTGATCGTGATCAGCTTGCCGATATTCTGTGAAAGTGTTTCGAGTTCGGTGAGCATCTGCTGCGTCCTCTAAAGACATCGCATTTTAGCGCGGAATGTCGCACGTTCCGACAATTGTCTCGTTTCGAGACGTAACAACATCGCTTTGTGCAGGCTTTTGTCGACCATATGATGAAAAACAACTCATGCATCGGACAATAACCTGCACTTAACAGAACAGTTTGCGCACGGATTAACCATTCTTGACGGACCTGAAGGCCGCTCCTAAACTGGCCGCACTTTGGTGCTCGCGCACGCTTTTCCACAGTGTGCGCAGTTAAACGGGAAGCAGGGCGCGCGCCTCGTCTGAACGCGCTAACCTGCGCTGCCCCCGCAACGGTAAGCGACCGCATTCGTCATGCAGGTCGATCCTGATCGCGTGTTTGAAGCTGAACACGCGAGTGTGCCACTGCGCGTCACGCGTGGGAAGGCGGGATCGATGTGTCGCCAGCCCGGATACCGGCCGGAGGGAGAGGTTCGTTCCCGCGCAAACGTAAAACAACGCGGGCGCCTCGTTACGCATCGGCCCGCGGGGAAGCGGGCCGCGCACGCTATCCACAGGAATGTCATCCCATGCTGTCCCCCATCGCTCGCGCGGCGTTGCTCGCTGTTGCGAGCCTGCCGCTCGTCGTGCATGCTCAAGCTGCTGCTTCTTCTTCGTCGCCCTCTTCTTCTTCTGCCGATACGGGGGCGACCGGTTCGTCACCCGCGGTGTTGTCGCCCGTTGTCGTGACCGCGGAGCGCGGGCCGCAACCGCTCGCCGATGCGATCCCACAGACCACGCTGTTCGATCAGCAGGATATCGCCGATACGACCGCGACCGATTTGCCCGGTCTGCTGCAACTCGCGCCCGGCGCGCAAATTTCACGCACCGGTGGCCCGGGCTCCACGACGAGTCTGTTTCTGCGCGGCGCGTCGTCGACGCAATCGCTTTTGCTGATCGACGGCGTACGGGTCGACTCCGTGAGCCTGGGCGCGCCGCAACTCGCGCAGATTCCGCTCGACCAGATCGATCACGTCGAAGTGGTGAATGGCAACGTGTCCGCGCTTTACGGCTCCGGCGCAATTGGCGGCGTGGTGCAGGTGTTCACCAAAGACGGCGGCGACCATCCGCCGCGTTTCAATTTTTCGGTGGGCTATGGCAGCTATCACACGCAGACGCAGCAAGCCGGTGTGAACGGCGGGCTGGATAAAGACGGCAACACCACCTTCAGCATTTCGCTCGCGCGCTCGAAAGACGACGGTTTTTCGTCGCTCAATCCGTCACAGGCACCCAACGCGAATCCGAACGCGAACGGCTATCTGAACGAAAGCATCTCGGCTTCGCTGCGTCACAAGTTCAGCGACAAGTGGGACGCGGGCGTCACCTATTTCCAGTCGAACGGCAATAACAGCTACGACAACGCGTACGGTGTGCCGACCGATCTGAACAACCTCTACAGCAAAGTGCGCCAGGTGTCGGTGTTCGCGAACGGCAAACTGACCGACTGGTGGACCACGCACTTCATCGTTTCCGAAGGCGACGACCGCAGCGTGGCGAATACCAACGGCATCTACAACGGTCGCTTCGATAGCGACAATCGCCAGTACACGTGGCAGAACGATTTCGCGCTCGCCGCGCAGCAGAAACTGCAGGTCGGCTATGAGCATCTGGATCAGAGTCTCGACTCGGATACGTTCGCCGCTCCCGACCGGCATGTCGATTCGGGCTTTGTCGGCTACACGGGGCGCTTTGGGCGCAATCAGATTCAGGCCAACGTGCGGCGCGATCAGTATTCCGATTTCGGCGGGGCGAACAGTTACTATCTCGGCTACGGCTTTGACATCACTGAGCATTGGAAGGCGACTGCAAGCTATTCGGATTCGTTCCGCGCGCCGAGCTTCGACGATCTGTACTATCCGCTCAGCGGCAATCCGTCGATCAAGCCGGAGCGCAGCCATTCGATCGAAGCAGCGTTGCAGTACGCGTCGAACGCGCTTGGCGTGATGCGTCTGAGCGTGTTCCAGACGCGTTATTCGAATCTGATCGACTACGAGCAGGTTACGCCCGGCATCTATCTGGCCGAGAACGTCGGCCATGCGAAGGTGCAGGGGCTTGAGGGATCGTGGAGCGGCCATGTGGGCAAGACGGATGTGCGCGCGTCGGTAACGCTGCAGAATGCCGTCGACCTCGATAGCGATACCGATCTCGTGCGGCGTGCAAGGCGCTTCGCGTCGCTGGCGGTAAATCGCAGCATTGCCGGGTGGCGTGTCGGCGGCGAGTGGATCGTCAGCGGCGCCCGTGAAGATAGCAGCGGCATGCTGGGCGGCTACGGTGTGGTGAATCTGTCGGCGCGCTACAACATCACGAAGGCGTGGTATGTCGCCGCGCAGATCCAGAACCTGTTGAACAAGGACTATGAAACGGCCTACTCATATAACTCGCCGCGACGCGGTGCGTATGTCACGGTCGGTTGGCAGCAGCAGTGACGAACGTATTTGCATGAGAACGCGCCGATGAACCGTAGCTCGAGCCCGATGTCCACGACCACGTTGCGCGTGATGAGCGCGAAGCGCGCGGCCGCGATCTGGCTCGTGCTCGCGGCAGTCGCGCTGGTTGTGCTGATGGCGTCGCTCGCGTTGGGCAGCGTGTCGCTCGCGCCAGCGCGCGTGTTGGCGGCGTTGCTGCCGTCGCACGCGTCGCATGTCGAGTCCGGCGATCTTGCCGGTGAGATCGTGCGCACGCTGCGTTTGCCGCGCGCGCTGGCCGGCTTCGCGTGCGGCGCGTTGCTTGCGCTGGCCGGTGCGCTGCTGCAAGTGCTGTTGCGCAACCCGTTGGCCGAACCCTACGTATTAGGCGTCTCCGGCGGCGCGGCGACATTCGCGCTGGTCGCGATGATCGCCGGTTGTGCGTGGTGGATCGTCGACGCCAGCGCGTTCGCCGGCGCCTTCGTGTCGATCCTGCTGGTGCTTGGCCTCGCACGCCGTGAGTTGTGGCGAGGCGAGCCGCAGGATACGTCGCCGCGTTTGCTGCTGACCGGCGCGGTGATCGCGGCCGGCTGGGGCGCCCTCATTACCCTGTTGCTCAACCTTGCGCCGGACAATCGGCTGCGCGGCATGCTGTTCTGGCTGACCGGCGATCTGAACGGCGGCGCGATGCCATGGACGGCGCTCGCCGCGCTCGTCATCGTGCTGGTGGCGATCGTACCCGCTGCGCCGCGCCTGAATGTGCTGCTGCGGGGCGACGCCGCCGCGCAGGCACTCGGCGTTGCTGTGATGCCGCTGCGCTTGCGCGTGTATCTGGTGGCGTCGCTGGCGGCCGCCGCGGCTGTGACCACGGCCGGTACGATCGGTTTTGTCGGGCTCGTCGTGCCGCATATGCTGCGGCTCGCGTTCGGCAACGATCAGCGCATGCTGCTGCCAGCAGCGGCGCTCGGTGGTGGTGTCGCGGTGATGGGCGCGGACCTGATTGCGCGTACTGTGATCGCACCGGCGCAATTGCCGGTCGGCGTGATCACGTCGATCGTCGGCGTGCCCGTGTTCCTGTGGATGCTGTTGCGCAGGCGCCGATGATGAACGCACACAACGCCCCGCATTCGGCGCTTAGCGCGCAACGCCTGACCTTGCGTGCGGGCATGCGCACCTTGCTCGACGCGTTCACGCATACATTCTACGCAGGCGAGATCTGGTGTATCGCTGGCCCCAACGGCGCGGGAAAGACGACCTTGCTATCCACGCTCGCCGGTCTGGCGCAGCCGTCGGCGGGGCATGTCGAACTCGACGGCGTGCGTCTCGCCGACTGGCAGCCGTTGCCGCTTGCGCAGCGTCGCGCGCTGATGCCGCAAAGCGCTGCGGACGCCTTTAGCGCGAGTGTGCTCGACATCGTGATGCTGAACCGTTTTCCGCATCTGACCGGCTGGGGTTGGGAGGGTGAGGCCGATCGCGCTGCCGCGCATGCCGCGCTGAACGTTTTGGGACTCGCCGCATTCGCCGCGCGCGACGTGCTGTCGCTTTCGGGTGGCGAACGTCAACGCGTTGCTCTCGCAGGAGTGTTGTGCCAGGAGGCGCCGTTGTTGCTGCTCGACGAACCGCTCTCGCATCTGGATCTGCACCATCAGATCGACTGTCTCGAAGCGCTGACCGCCTGGACGCGCGAACCTCGGCGTACAGTGATGTTTTCGTGCCACGACCTGAACCTGGCGCGCCGCTTCGCGACGCATGCGCTGCTGCTCGACGGGAACGGCGGCGCGTATGCCGGACCGGTGCACGATGTGCTGACGCCCTCGCTGACGAGCCGTGCGTTCGGCTATCCGTTGATTCTGATTCGCGACGGCGAGCATGAGGCGCTGATTCCCGCGCCGCGCTCGCGTCACGAATCGCCTGCGGCGCATGACACGCCGGCAGGCTAAGCGCTTTATAAAAACACTCTCTCTTTTAGAAACGTCTATGACTTCTTTGCCAGGTTTGCCGGAATTGACCGAAGTCGAACCGCTCGATCAAACGCTGCGTGCCGAACTGCAACACATCATCGATACCAAGACCAAGCCGCCCGGCAGTCTTGGGCGGCTGGAAACGCTCGCGCGCCAGATGGGGCTGATCCAGCGTACGACACACCCCACGGTCGAACGTCCGGCGATGATCGTGTTCGCCGGTGACCACGGTATTGCGCAGGAAGGCGTGAGTCCGTATCCGCAAGCGGTGACCGCGCAAATGGTCGCTAACTTTCTCACGGGCGGCGCGGCGATCAATGCCTTGAGCCGCGTCTCCGGCGTCGAGCTCGAAGTGGTCAACTCAGGCATTGCGACGCCGCTGCCGTCGACGGAGGGGCTCATCGACATTCCGGTTGCGGCCGGCACGCGCAACTTCGCGCACGAACCCGCCATGACGCACGAACAGGCACTTGCCGCGATGCAAGCGGGCGCGGCTCGTGTGCGGCATCACGCGGCGCTCGGCACCAATGTGATCGGCTTCGGCGAAATGGGCATTGCGAATACGTCGTCGGCCGCGTGTCTGATGAGCCGCTTGTGCGGCGTGCCGATCGACGAATGCGTCGGACGTGGCACGGGGCTCGACAACGCGGGGCTCGCAAAAAAGCGCAACGTACTTGCCTCCGCGCTCGCGCATCACGCCGTTTCCAATGATCCGCTCAAGGTGCTCGCCACCTTCGGCGGCTTCGAAATCGCCATGATGACGGGCGCATATCTCGCTGCCGCGCAAGCGCGTATGACGATCCTTGTCGACGGATTCATCGCGACCTCTGCGTTGCTGGTGGCCGATGCGTTCGCACCGAACGTCCGCGAGTATTGTGTGTTCGCGCATGCATCGAACGAGGCGGGGCATCGGCGCATGCTCGATCATTTCGGCGCGCTGCCATTGCTTTCGCTCGATATGCGTCTCGGCGAAGGCACCGGCGCGGTACTCGCGGTGCCGCTGCTGCGCGCGGCAGTGGCGTTCGTGAACGAAATGGCCAGCTTCGAATCGGCCGGTGTCGCAAATCGCGATGTGTAATCCGTTATACGAAGCGCTGTTGTACGACGCGCAGTCATTCAGAAGCGTGCGTCCGGCTCACTCATGAATCCGCTCGCTGAACTCCGCTATTTCTTCACGGCACTCGGCTATTTCACGCGCGTGCCGGTGCCGCGCTGGGTCGGCTATGAGCCGCACTATCTGAATGCGGCGGCGCGTTATTTCCCGCTCGTCGGTCTATTGGTCGGCGGATTGAGCGCGCTGGTTTATCTCGCGGCGTTGCATGTCTTTCCAGCGGGCGTGGCGGTGCTCCTGTCGATGGCGGTGTCGCTTCTCGTCACCGGCGCATTTCACGAGGACGGACTTGCCGATTGCGTCGATGCGTTCGGTGGCGCCTATACGCGCGAGGACGCGTTGCGCATCATGCATGATTCGCGCATCGGTGCTTTCGGCGCCATCGCGCTCGTGATCGCGCTAGCACTGAAGTGGCAAACGCTCACCGCGTTGCCGCCGATGCGCGCCGCAAGTCTGATGATTGCAGCGCATGCCGCGAGCCGTGTGTTCGCCATCAGCTATCTGGCCACACTCGACTACGTGCGCGCCGAAGGCAAAGCCAAACCGGTTGCGCAACGCTTGAGCGGCCCCGCGTTGCTCTGCGCAGCGGTGTTCGGTCTGCCGTTGTTGCTTTGGCCGGACTTGCTGGATTCGCCGAATTTGCGCTTTGCCTGCGTGACACTCGCCGTACTGGTGGTGCTGCGCTTTGCATTGGGCCGCTATTTCGTCAGACGCGTTGGTGGCTACACCGGCGACTGCCTCGGCTTCGCGCAACAGATCTTTGAACTGAGCATCTACCTCGTGGGGCTCGCATGGATATCGTCCTGATCCGTCATCCTGCCGTCGCGCTCGATTCAGGGGTGTGCTACGGCCACAGCGACGTGGCGCTCGCCGAAGACGTCGAGATATCGGCGAGTGCCCTTGCGTTGAAACTGGCGACCTTGCAGATACCGCCGCCGCGTGTGCTGATGTCGAGTCCGTTGACGCGTTGCGCGACACTGGCCGCGGTCATGGCGAACGATTTCGGTTGCGCGCTCAGTCACGACGATCGTCTGAAGGAAATGAATTTCGGCGATTGGGAGGAGCAGCGTTGGGACGCAATCGATCGCGAGTTGCTCGACGCCTGGGCGGCTAACTTCGAGCACGCGCGTGCGCATGGCGGCGAGAGCGTCGCGCAATTCGTCGCGCGGGTGCGGGCGTGGTTCGACGCGTTTGCGCAGACACGCGAGTTGTCGCCCGCGTACGTGGTCACGCATGCCGGCGTCATGCGGGTGATCGCTTCGCTGGTGTTGGAGGTGCCGGTGGAAAGCTGTCTGCGCTGGTCGTTGGAGATGGCGGGGATTGTCTGGCTACGCCGGGATGATGAGACGCAGCAGTGGTCGTTGGTGAGGTGGAATGTGTGAGGGAAGGGGCTTGGTCCCTGCAGCCCCCCGAATCGCGTCAGCTCAGCCTTATTCGTGACACTTTTTCGGGAAATTTGTCGCGAAAACAGAAATCGTGACACTTTAAGACGTAAAAAGTGTCACGATTCGCGCGATTTGTGCCACAATGTCATGAAAAAGTGTCGCGATTTGGATTTATTGCGACACATTGGCAAAAGGTGGCGCGCATGAACAGCAGTGGCATCAAGCAGGAATTGGATCTGATCGAGCAGCTCATCGCTGCAAGCGCCGAGGGGCGAGGCGTTCGTGCGCTTGCCGCGGCACTTGCTGCGCGCCGCCATCCCATGCAACGCCGCACGCTGCAACGTCGTCTCGACGTGTTGCTCGAAGCAGGCCGGATCGTCTCGGAAGGTGCCGGCCGGGCAGTATCCTACAAGCAGACTGCGGCTCCTGGCGAGGCTGTTTTCCCCACACAGGTTATCGCTGGCGCAAGCACTTCCGGCGAGGCCTACGTGCCCGTATCGAGTGCGGGCCTCGAGGTGCGCGCGGAAGTGAACAGGCCGTTGCACGAGCGCCGGCCGGTCGGCTATAACCGTGCGTTTCTCGAACGCTATCGTCCGAATCAGGACGCGTATCTATCGCAAGCACAGCGTGAACGCCTGCATGAATGGGGCCGTACGTCGGCGGATGTGCGGCCGGCCGGCACCTACGCACGCGACATCATGAGCCGGCTTCTGATCGATTTGTCGTGGGCGTCGTCGCGGCTCGAGGGCAATACTTACACGCGGCTCGACACCGTGCGGCTGATCGAGCAAGGGCACATTGCGGAAGGCAAAGACGCTCAGGAAACGCAGATGATCCTGAATCACAAGGCCGCGATCGAAATGATCGTCGAGAGCGCGGACGAAGTGGGCTTCAATCGATTCACCGTACTGAATCTGCACGCGATTCTCTCCGACAACCTGATGTCTGACCCGTTCGCCAGTGGCCGTTTGCGCGCGCGCGAAGTGGAGATCAGCGGCACCGTATTTTTTCCGCTCGCGGTGCCGCAGCAAATCGCGGAATGCTTCGAGGCGGTGTTGAACAAGGCCGCCCAGATCGACGATCCCTTCGAGCAGGCTTTCTTCAGCATGGTGCACCTGCCCTATCTGCAGCCGTTCGAAGACGTCAACAAACGGGTCTCGCGTCTGACCGCGAATATCCCGCTGATCCGGCAGAATCTGTGTCCGTTGTCGTTCATCGACGTTCCCGAAAAGGCCTACGTCGACGGTACGCTTGGGGTGTACGAGGCCAATCGTGTCGAGTTGTTGCGCGACGTTTTCATCTGGGCATACGAGCGCTCGTGTCAGCGTTATCTGGCGATTCGACAATCGATCGGCGAGCCGGACGCGTTTCGCCTCAAGTATCGCAATGCATTGATACAAGTGGTGCAGGAGGTGATTCGCGGTGGCCTTGCCGGTACGCGTGGCGAGATTGAAACGCTCGCACAGAATCAGGTGGATGCGGCGGAACTATCTTCGTTCGTCGATGCGATCCAGTCCGATCTCGATCAACTCTATCTGGGCAATGTCGCGCGCTATCGGCTGCGGCTTTCCGAATTCGAACGCTGGCCGTTCAAGCGGGCGGACGCCGTTTCGCGCTAACGCGGCACTGCCTGCTTCACGACTTTCGCAGCGGCATCACTGCGCACCATTCTTCCTCCGCGAGCGCGCTACCTCCAGGTCTTCGCACATTTGCTTCGCCCCTTGCGCGATACGCGGCGCCGGGCGGTTGATCAGATCGCCGTCGATGGCGAACAGATTGTTGTTCGCCACCGCTTTGAGGCTCGGCCAAGCGCGCCATGTGTCGAGTTGCGGCAAGGCGGTGTCCGGTTTGGTCGCGCCGGGGGCGGCGGTGACGATCGCTTCCGGATTCGCTGCGAGCACCGCTTCGGTCGAGACGGTCGGCACCAGCGGCTCGAGTTTCGCAAATACATTGCGGCCGCCGCATAGCGTAATCACGTCGCTGACCATATGTTCGCCGTTGAGCGTCATCAACGGTTGATCCCACACCTGATAGAACACGCTGACAGGCGGGCGGCCCGCATACTGCGTGCGCAGTCGTGCGATGTCCTGACGGTATGCCGCCGCCGCGGCGTCGGCAGTCGGCGAGGTACCGAGCAATTGCCCGAGCTTCGTCAGCGACACGGCAACATCGTCGAGATGATGCGGCTCGCTGAAGAACAGCGGCACATGCATCTCACGAAGACGATCGAGTTGGCGCTGGGCATTGCCATGCCGCCACACGACGATCAGATCGGGCTTCAACGCGACGATCCGTTCGAGGTCGAGCGCCTTGTTGTCGCCGACACGCGGCAATTGCTTCGCTTCAAGCGGGTAGTCGCTGTAGGACACGGCGCCGACCAGTTTCGCGCCGCCGCCCGCGGCGTACAGCAGTTCGGTAACATGCGGCGCGAGACTGATGACGCGCTGTGCGGGAGCGGGCAGCGTGACGGTTGCGCCGGTGTCGTCGGTGACGGTGATCGCGGCATACGCGTGCAGCGTGCTCACACAAAGTGCCGCGGCGGCGACGAGGCGTGAGAGTCGAATCAACGAACAGCCTCGCGCAGACTCTCTTCAAAGCGTGCCCATTCCGTGTCGCTGGCAGGCAGCCCGAAACGCACACTGCCCGTTGCCGTGAAGAGCCGTGTCCACACGCCGCGTCGCGCCAACGCCTGATGCAGTGCAGCGGCGCGTGCATCGTCGGTCCATGCAAAGAGGGGCGTGCTGTGTGTGGCGAAACCGTGTGCGTGCAGCAGACCTACCAGACGGGCGTTTTCGCCCTCGAGCAGCGTACGCATCTGCTGCTGCCACGTCACGTCGGCAAACGCGGCTTTGACGGCATGACGAGCCGGGCCGCTAACCGTCCATGCCCCGAGCGAACGATGCAATGCATCGAGCAAAACCGGCGCACTGAGTACGAAGCCTGCGCGCACGCCGGCGAGCCCGAAGAATTTCCCCGGTGAACGCAACACGATCAACCCATCGCGATGGGTGCTTGCCGTGAGCGACGCCGAAGGCATCGTATCCGCGAAAGCCTCGTCGACCAACAGCGTGCCGCCGCGTGCGGTGAGTTGCGCATGCCAGCGCAGCAGCTTGCTGGCGCTCAGATGCTCCGCGGTGGGATTGTTAGGATTCACGACCACCACATGAGTGAGCGCGTCGGGCAAAGTGTCCCAGGATACATCGAGTGGCACGACCTCATGTCCTGCCCGCTCGAATGCGGGCGCATATTCGCTGTACGTGAGCGGTGCGATGCCGACCCGAGCACGTGGCAACAGCGAGGGCAGTGCGCGAATCGCTGCCTGGCTTCCCGCGACGGGTAGCACATGGGCTGCATCGGGCGCGCCGTAGTAACGCGCGGCACAGGCGGCAAAACCGTCACCGTCGTCGGGCAGGCGGTGCCAGGCATCGGCGGGAACTGGGGGCACCGGATAGCCGTGCGGATTGATACCCGTCGACAGGTCGAGCCATTGCGCGTACGGAATGCCGTAACGCTCGGCCGCTTCGTGCAGATTGCCGCCGTGAACCACGGCGTCGAGCGCGGTGCCGGTATCGGCTCCGTGGCCAGCTATTCGATCAACCATGAAAGGGCACACTCAGCAACGCCAGCACGATCAGCACTGCCAGCCAGAGAATGACCGTCCGTTCGACCAGCATCAACGCCGCCGTGACATGAGTGGCCTTCGCGGGGTGTCCGAAACCGAGCGTCGGGCGGTGTTCAAGTGCGCCGTGATACACCGCGGGCCCGCCGATCAATACGTTCAGACTGCCCGCGCCCGACGCCATGACCGGCCCGGCATTCGGACTGTCCCAACGCGGCGCCTGTTCACGCCAGCAACGCAGTGCGGTGCGCGTGTCACCGAGCAAAGCGTAGCTCGCTGCGGTGAGGCGAGCGGGAATCCAATTGAGCACGTCGTCGATGCGCGCGGCTGCCCAGCCGAAGCGCAAATAGCGCGGCGTGCGGTAGCCCCACATGGCATCGAGCGTGTTGGCCAGACGAAACCCCAGTGCGCCCGGACCGCCCGCGATCGCGAACCAGAACAGCGCGCCGAAGATCGCGTCATTGCCGTTTTCGAGCGCCGATTCGACGGCGGCGCGCGACAGCGCCGCTTCGTCGGCATGAGTGGTTTCGCGCGACACGATGCGCGAGGTCAGCAGACGCGCTTGTGCCAGATCGCGCCGCGCCAGTGCCTCGGCGATCGGCGCAATGTGGTCGTGCAGGCTGCGCGCGCCAAGGGCGAACCACAGCAGCACGACATGCACCGCGCAGGCCGCAAAAAAAGGCAGCACCGAGACGAGCCACCAGGCGATCAGCACCGGCGGCATCACCGTCAGCGACCAGGCGAGCAGCCCCTTGAGACGCAAGCGCCGGCCGGTGTTGTAGTGCGTTTCGAGGCGCATCGCCCATTTGCCGAAGCCGACCAGCGGATGCGCGGTGCGCGGCTCACCGAGCCAACGGTCGACGGCGACACCCGCCGTTGCCAGCGTCACGATCAAAGGCAGCGACAGCATCACGCGCCTCCCGCTGTCTTCAAGGCGAGGGGCAAGCCCGCGACCATCATCGTGACCTGGGTGCTCAACGCGGCGATGCGCTGATTGAGCCGCCCGAGTTCGTCGACATAGAGGCGTGTTTCCGCGCCGAGCGGCACCACGCCCAAACCGATTTCATTGCTGACCACGATGATCTTGCCTCTGGCGTTGATGAGCGCTGCTTCGAAAGCGGCAAAGTGCGTGTGATAGTGATCGACCGGCAAGCCGTCGCCGTCCGGTGGGCACAGCAGGTTGGCGAGCCATAGCGTCAGGCAGTCGATCAGAATGCAGTGGCCCGGCGCGTCGATTTGCGTGACGGCGCCGGCGAGATCCACGTCTGCCTCGTGCAAAGCCCAATGCGCCGGACGCCGCTCGCGATGATGCGCGATACGCGCGCTGAATTCGGCGTCGTCGGCTACGCGCGCGGTGGCGATGTACGTGACGGGCAGGGCGCTGTCGTTCGCCAGTTGTTCGGCGTGCACGCTCTTGCCCGAACGGGCGCCGCCGAGAACGAAGGTGAGGTCGCGGGAAATCATCGCGTGATTGTACCGGCGTGCAGCGCGTGCCGGCACGATGGGATAATGCCGCGTTCATCGCCCGCATTCATTGTCCGCATTCATTGTCTATTCACCGCCCAAGCCGATATTCCGTGACCGCCATTTCGAACCCGCATGACGTCGTACCTGTGCCGCGCGGCACGCTGATGATTCAGGGCACCACGTCCGATGCCGGCAAAAGCACGCTCGTCGCGGGCCTGTGCCGGCTGGCGCGCCGAGCCGGCGTGCGGGTCGCGCCGTTCAAGCCGCAGAACATGGCGCTCAATAGCGCGGTGACGGTGGATGGCGGCGAGATCGGCCGCGCGCAGGCCTTGCAGGCGGTGGCGGCCGGCATTGCTGCTCACACCGATCTGAACCCGGTGTTGCTCAAGCCGACGAGCGACCGTGGCGCGCAAGTGATCATCCACGGCAAGGCGCGCATGAATCTCGATGCACGCGCGTATCACGACTACAAGCCGGTCGCCTTCGAGGCGGTGCTGGAATCGTATGCGCGTCTGCAAGCGGCGTACGACACGATTTTTGTCGAAGGCGCGGGCAGTCCCGCCGAGGTCAATCTGCGCGACCGCGATATCGCCAACATGGGTTTTGCTGAAGCGGTCGACTGTCCGGTCGTGCTGGTGGCCGACATTGACCGGGGCGGCGTGTTCGCGCATTTGACCGGTACGCTCGCGTGTCTGTCGGACAGCGAGCAGGCGCGCGTGCGCGGCTTCATCATCAATCGCTTTCGCGGGGACGTCAGTTTGCTCAAGCCCGGGCTCGACTGGCTCGAAGCGAAGACCGGCAAACCGGTGCTTGGCGTGGTCCCGTATCTGCACGGTCTGACGCTCGACGCCGAAGACATGCTGCCCCCCGAGCTGCGCGCGGCGCACAGCGGCCAAAGCGACGATCTGAACCGGATGTTGCGGGTAGTCGTGCCGGTGTTGCCGCACATCAGCAATCACACGGATTTCGACGCGCTGCGCGCACATCCGCAGGTCGATTTTCATTACGTGCGAAGCGGCACGCCGCCCCCGCCGGCCGATCTGATTATCCTGCCGGGCTCGAAAAACGTGCCGGGCGATCTGGCCTTTTTGCGCGCGCAAGGCTGGGACGCGGTGCTGCAACGGCATCTACGCTACGGTGGCCGTGTTATCGGAATTTGCGGCGGCATGCAGATGCTCGGACGCGAAGTGGCCGACCCGCACGGCGTGGAAGGCTCGCCTGGAACGAGCGCGGGCCTCGGCTGGCTCGATTACTCGACGGTGCTGATGCGCGAAAAAACGCTCAAAAACGTGACGGGGCATCTCGCGTTGCCGGGGTCGCCCGAGGTGGCCGGCTACGAGATTCACATGGGCGAGACGCAGGGCCCGGCGCTCAGCTCGCCCGCGCTGCAATTGGGCGAAACGTCAAACGCGCATCCCGACGGCGCGATCTCGGCCGATGGCCAAATCCTCGCGACGTACGTGCACGGGCTGTTCGACACGCCGGCCGCGTGCGCCGCACTGCTGGCGTGGGCAGGGCTGAGCGACGCCGAGAAAATCGACTACCCGGCGTTGCGTGAGGCCTCGCTGGATCGTCTGGCCGACACGCTCGCCGAGCATCTCGATCTTTCGAAGCTTTTCGCTGTGATTGGCTGAGCGAGGTTGGCTGGATGGTGGCGATTAAATCCCATTGGGAAATAATCAAAGCCCAAGAAGCAGTTTTTCACCTCATTTGGTTCGAATACAGTCTTGACATCGACGCCCGATGCGGGTCGTCTCCCTCTCATAAAGGACTCGTCATGAACTCGAACCGCTCCGCCGATCTGGCCGCCTTGATCCTTCGTCTGGCCTTGGGCGTTCTCTATCTCGCGCACAGCTTGCAGAAGATCTTTGTTTTCACGCTGCCGGGAACGGCGCAGTTTTTCGTCTCGCTCGGCTTGCCGGGTTGGCTCGGCTATGTGACGGCGTTCGTCGAATTGATCGGCGGTATTGCGCTGCTGCTCGGCGTGCAGGTCCGTTGGGTCGCGCTGGTGCTGCTGCCGTTCATGCTCGGCGCAACGTCGCAGCATCTGCATAACGGCTGGGGGTTCGCGTCGCCGCACGGCGGCTGGGAATATCCGGCTTTCTGGGCAGTGACTTTGGCTGTGCAGTCGCTGCTTGGCGCTGGGGCGCTGGCGCTGAGCGGTGCGAAGGCGCCGAGCGCAGTGGCCGCCTGATACGGTTCACCCAGGCACGAAACCGCGCCGGCACTCCGCCGCGCCGGCAACAAAAAAGCACGCGCCGTGTGGCCGCGTGCTTTTTTGTTGCGCTGAGGAATGCGTACTTCAGGCGTTCCGGGCATTCCGGACCCTGCGCCGCACCCCCCGCGCCAGTCAATCAATACAACACGATCTGCGTGCAGCGAAACAGCGCCATCGTCTTGCCGTTCGGATCGGTGACGGTGGCGTCCCACACCTGCGTGCTGCGACCCAGATGGACCGCCTTGGCAACCGCACGGATCGTGCCTTCCGTCGTCGTGCCGAGAAAATTGCTTTTCAGCTCGATGGTCGTGAAATTGCGCGCCGTCTCGGGCAGGTGGGCGAGGCATGCATAGCCGCAGGCGGTATCGGCGAGGCCGATCACCGTGGCGGCATGCAAAAAGCCGTTCGGCGCCAGCAACTCCTCGCGCACGGTCAATTCCGCGGTCAGAGTGCCTTCCTCCAGCGCCAGAACATACACACCCAGCAAGCCGGGCAGCTTGCCCTTCTGACGTTCGTGCAGGCGCTCGATGGAGTATTCCGGACGAAGTTTGCTCATGAGATTCGGGTCCTCGATGGAAAAAACAGCGATGTAAGGCGGTCAATAGCCGTTTGGGGGCTTCGGCCCCGGTGAATTTGTCGATATTATCAACGGCTGGATCGGCGGGTGAACCTGAAACCGGTACGGATCAGGGCACATCTGCGCAAGTCAGAGCAAACTGCGCGGTAAACCGGCTGGCGGCGCCCAGCCTTCTTTCCGGGAGAATTCATGACGGTAATCGTGGTGGCGAATCCGAAGGGCGGCGTGGGCAAAAGCACGCTGTCCACCAATCTGGCCGGCTATTTCGCGTCGCAAGGGGAATGGATCGCGCTGGCGGACATGGACAGACAGCAGTCTTCGCACGCGTGGCTGTCGCTGCGGCCGCCTGCGTTGCCGGCCATCGAGACCTGGGAGGTCGACCTGGAAAACCCCGCCAAACCGCCCAGAGGTCTGGAACACGCGGTCATCGACACGCCGGCCGGGTTGCACGGCAATCGCCTGAATATCGCGCTGGACCTGGCCGACAAGGTGATCGTGCCGCTGCAGCCCTCCATGTTCGATATTCTCGCCACCCAGGATTTTCTCGAGCGGCTGGCGAAGGAGAAGGCGGTCAGGAAAGGCGCAATCGAGATCGGGGTGGTGGGCATGCGCGTCGACGCGCGCACGCGTTCAGCGGAGCAATTGCATCGCTTTGTCGAGGGGTTGAAGCTGCCGGTGCTGGGTTACCTGCGCGACACGCAGAATTACGTGCAACTGGCGGCGCACGGCCTGACCTTGTGGGACGTCGCGAAAAGCCGCGTGGAGAAGGATCTGGAGCAGTGGCACCCGATCATCCAATGGACCAACGGCGCCGGTAAGAAGGCTTGAAGTGAATAGCAGGCGGCGAGGCCGCCCGCTACATGGAACCGTGCCGCGCGGTGAAAGGCCGGTTCAGATCCCGCTCAGGTCCAGTTCTGGGTCGGCACGTGATCGCGGCTGCCCTTGATCTTGTTGTTGTCGTCGACAAATACCAGATCCGGTTTCCAGCCTGCCTTCAGTTCCGCTTCGTCGACCACGGCGAACGCCGCGATGATCACCAGATCGCCCAGTTGCGCGCGCCGCGCGGCCGAACCGTTCAGCGAAATCATGCCGCTGCCGCGTTCGCCCTTGATCGCGTACGTCGAGAAACGCTCGCCGTTGTTGATATTCCAGATGTCGATCCGCTCGTTTTCGACGATGTTCGCGGCTTCCAGCAAGTCCTCGTCGATCGCGCACGAACCTTCGTAGTGCAGTTCGCAGTGCGTGACCGCGACGCGATGGATTTTCGACTTCAGCATGTTGCGTTGCATGACCAATCCCTTGTGGCTTCTTATGCGCGTTTGCGCAAACTAAGACGGCTTCAGATTTCGAGGTTGTCGATGAGACGGGTGGTGCCGAGCTTGGCGGCAGCCAGCACGACCAACTCCGCATTCGCGTCTTGCGCGCCCGGAGGCAGCAGATTCGAGCGCTTGCGCACCGCGATGTAATCAGGCTGCCAGCCGCGCGCGGCCAGTGCCGCCATTGCCGCCTGTTCGAGTTTCGCGAAGTCGCGATCGCCGGCGAGCACCGCATCGCGCACGCGATTGAGCTCGGCGGCCAGCATCGGCGCCTCGGCGCGTTCGGCCGTTTGCAGAAAGCGGTTGCGCGAGCTGAGCGCGAGGCCGTCGGTATCACGCACGGTTTCCGCGGCGATGATGTCGGTCGGCAGCGCGAACTGGTGGCACATGCTGCGCACGATCATCAACTGCTGGTAATCCTTCTTGCCGAACACCGCGACGCGCGGCTGCACGCAAGACATCAGCTTCATCACCACCGTGCACACACCCTGGAAGAAACCAGGCCGGAATTCGCCTTCAAGGATGTCGCCCAGATCGTGCGGCGGATGCACGCGGTACTCCTGCGGCTCCGGGTACAGATCCCGTTCCGTCGGCGCGAACAGCACGTAGACGCCTTCTTTCTGCAGCTTCTCGATGTCGGCTTCGAGCGTGCGCGGGTATTTGTCGAAATCTTCGTTCGGGCCGAACTGCAGGCGGTTGACGAAGATGCTCGCCACCACCGGATCGCCGTGCTGGCGCGCGAGGCGCATCAGCGACAGATGGCCCTCGTGCAGATTGCCCATGGTCGGCACAAAGGCGGTGCGATTCTGGCCGCGCAACTGGTCGCGCAATTCATGGATCGAGCTGATGACTTTCATGATCGGACAGGGATTTCCTCGCGCGGCGCGAGACTCGGTTGGCGCAAAAACTCAGGTTTTCGCGTGGCCCGCGGCCTCACTGGTAATGACAGGTTCGGAGCGCGGGATTGTAGTGGATTTGTTCCCGGGGTGCACCGAAACGAGGCGTGTGCGGCAGCGCTGGCGCATGCAGGCCCCGTTTTGCGGCATCAGGCCGGCAGATAGGCGAGGCGCACATAGATCGGTGCGAACGGCTCGGCCTGCGTGATTTCGATGAGCGACTCGCGGCACAACTCGAGCATGGCGATGAAGTTCACCACGACCACCGGCACGCCTTTGCTCGTGTCGAACAGGTCCGAGAACTCCATGAAGCGCGCGTTCTGCAGTCGCCGCAGGATCGTGCTCATATGCTCGCGCACCGACAACTCCTCGCGCGAAATCTTGTGATGCTGAACCAGCTTGGCGCGCTTGATCACGTCAGCCCACGCGGCGCGCAGGTCTTCGCTATCCACATCCGGGAAACGCGGCGTGATGCTTTGCTCGATATACACCTCGGCGCGCAGGAAATCGCGGCCAAGCTGCGGCAGATGGTCGATGCGCTGGGCGGCGAGCTTCATCTGTTCGTATTCGAGCAGGCGGCGCACCAGTTCGGCACGCGGATCTTCGGCTTCGTCGCCGCTATCGGCCTTCTTCACCGGCAACAGCATGCGCGACTTGATCTCGATCAGCATCGCGGCCATCAGCAGATACTCGGACGCGAGTTCGAGATTGGTCTGGCGCAACTGGTCGACGTAGCCGAGGTATTGGACCGTGACATCCGCCATCGGGATGTCGAGCACGTTGAAGTTCTGCTTGCGGATCAGGTAGAGCAACAGATCCAGCGGGCCTTCGAACGTTTCGAGGAACACTTCGAGCGCGTCCGGCGGAATGTACAGATCCGTCGGCAGCTTGAAGAGCGGCTCGCCGTACAGGCGTGCGAAAGCGATGCCGTCTACAGTGTCCGGCGTCGAATCGGTGGCGGGCGCGGCAAGCGCGGCGTCGGGCGCCTGTGCGGCGCCCTTTGCCTCGTCGGCGTGACTCACGCGCTTAGAAGTTTTGATAGTACGAGTAAGGCGTCTGCTCCACGCGCGAGGCTGTCTGCTCGGCGCGTTCTTCGAGGTCGATCGGCTGTTTGTCCCACAGCAGCGACCGGCCACGGCGCTGCTCAGCTTCCAGATTCGGTTTTTGTTGCTTGAGCTGGTTCAGGAACTGCGTGATGTCCGATTGATACATGGCTAGACGTCCGTGGTTTGGGGAGTGGCGGCTGCTTGGCGGGAACAAGCGCGAACCCGCGCGGCATCGCTCCTATTCCATAATTTTACCGCATGCGCCGCGCGTGGTCGAAAAACGATGGCCGGCGCGAGCGGCCCGCCTGCAAAAACGCCTGGAACCCGCGCTGCTGCGATGCGCCAAAGGCGGGCGCGTGGCTGGCGGGGAGGTGTGAATTCGCGCTGTGCGTCCGGGCGGACATCATTACCCGTGCCGCATGGGACGCGGCGTACCGGCCGAAAGGCTCGCCACGCTTCGCGCTGCAAACGCTCCTTTAAGAGATGGCGCGGCTTCACCGATGTGGTCAAATAGCGAGCTTCGGCCGCCGCGGCGAGCCCGAGCGACAGAATTCATCAACCACGGCCGGAGGTCCCGTTTGGCGGGGTGTGCGATCGAAAAGCCGCATAGGCGGCGCGGCAAAACCGGTGACAAGCGAGGGCCTCTGACGCCCATTCGGCGCTGGCTGCACGCGTGGCTGACGTTCGGCATCGTCATGCTCATGCTTGCCTCGGTCGACGCGCACGCGGCGCGGCGCGCGCCCGCCAGCTACAAGGTCGATATCGAAGCCACGCCGCGCTCGCTGCGCAAGCTGCTCGAAGCGCATCTGGACGTGGCGCGCTTCGCCAAGCGTCCCGACATCAGCGACGACCAGTTTGAGTTTCTGATTACGGCCACCCCGCAACAGGTGCGCGATCTGGCCGCCACGCAGGGCTATTTCTCGCCGGTCGTGCGCACCGACGTGCGAACCGTCGACGACCAGAAGCGTGTGACCGTGAGCGTCGATCCCGGCCCGCAAACCCTCGTCACGTCGATTTCGCTGTCGTTTCGCGGCCCGGTGCTGACCGAAGACCCGGCGCAGGAAAATGCCGCGCGCTTCGCGTTTTCACTACACGAGGGCGACCCGTTTTCGCAAGGCGACTGGGACGACGCGAAAAACGCGTCGCTCAAGGCGTTGCAGTCGCGCCGTTACCTGGGCGCGAAGATCTACCACTCCGAGGCGCGGATCGACCCGCGTACGCACGAAGCGAAATTGTCGGTTACCTATGACAGCGGCCCGACCTTCACGATGGGCAAGCTCGACGTGTCCGGCACGCGGCGCTATCCGGAACAGATCGTCAACAACGTGAATCCGATTTCAGCCGGCGATATTTACGACGTGCAGCGCATTACCGAATTGCAGCGGCAGTTGCAGAACACCCCGTACTACGCGAGCGTGGCGATCGACGTGGACAGCGATCCCGCCAAACCGGTCGAGACGCCGATGCACGTGAAGGTGTCGGAATATCCGTACAACAGTATCCGCGGCGGGGTGGGTTATTCGACCGACAACGGCCCACTGATCCAGGGTTCGTATTCGTATCTCGACACATTCGGCAAAGCGTGGCCGTTCACGGTCGACGGCCGCATCGACCAGATCCAGCAGTACGGGCAAATCCAGCTCGCAATGCCGCCGGGGCCACGCGCGTGGACCAATAGCGTGCTGGCTTCCTACACCACGACCGACGTGTCCGACACGCGCATCTACAGTATCCGCGGCGGCGTGCAGCGGGCCCGTACGTCGCAGTTCATCGACTACAACTACGCGATCCTCTTTTACCAGGATCGGCTCGATCAGAATTCGGCCGCGCCGACTACCAGTCGCGCGCTGGTGCCGTCATGGTCGTGGACCCGCCGCAATACCGACGATCCGTTGTTCCCGCGTTCGGGCAACCTGATTCACGTCGAAGCGGGCTTTGCGGTCAAAGGCGTGCTGACCGATCAGACGTTCGCCCGCGGCTACGCCCGCGGCCAGCAGTACCTGCCGATCGGCAAGGAAGACCTCGTGCTGTTCCGTGCCGAACTCGGCGGCGTGTTCACAAGCGGCAGTTCGAGCGGGATTCCGGCTTCGCTGCTGTTCCGCGCGGGTGGCTCGAATTCGATCCGTGGCTACAGCTATCAGAGCATTGGTAATAACGTCGACGGCTCGGTGCTGCCCACCAAGTATCTCGTGACCGCGTCGGCGGAGTACCAGCATTGGTTCAATCATGACTGGGGCGCAGCCGCGTTCTTCGACGTCGGCACCGCTACCGATACCTGGGGCGAGAAAGTCTTCTATCCCGGTGTCGGCGTTGGGGCGCGCTGGCGCAGCCCGGTCGGCCCGGTCAATGTCGATGTCGCCTACGGGATCCGCAACCGGAGCGTGCGGCCGTACCTGACCCTCGGCATTGCCTTCTGATGGAAACCTGCTTTTACATGATCCACGCATGACCACGGACGTTTCCGCCCAACCCCCCGCGCAGCCGCCCGGTGCTCTTCCGCCAGGAGAGCCCGGACACCAACCTCCGCCCGATGCGCCGCAGCCCAAGCGCCGTCTGGGCCGGTTGTTGCTGAAAACGCTTGCGTGGATGGTCGCCGTGCTGGTGCTGCTGGTCGCCGTGGTGATCGGCCTGGTGTATGGCGCGCTGACGACTGAGCGTGGGACGGCTTACGCGTGGCAGGCGGCCGTCAAACTGCTGGGTGGCAAGCTGACCGGCACGCTCGAGAGCGGCGCTATCGCCCACGGCGTGCAACTCCGCCAGGTGCGCTGGCGCAGCCTCGACGGCAGCGGCACCGATATCCAGATCGACCGCGTGGCCGGCCGCTGGGAACTGACACACAAGCCTTGGCGCTTCGCGATCGACTATCTGCATGTCGGTACGATCGACGCCCGGGTCGGCTCGTCGTCGAGCAGCAGCGGGCCGCTGAAACTGCCGCAAGACTTGCGCTTGCCGATGCAACTCGAGGTGCGCGACGTGCAGGTCGACAAACTGCTGTTGCGTGAGGGCGGGTCGACGACCGAGCTGTCCCGTTTCATGTTCCATGGCCGCAGCGATGGCCGACACCACGAGGCCGCGATCGAGCGGCTCGACACGCCGTTCGGCGCCGTGACGGCGACGGCGAAGCTCGATGGGGTGCGGCCGTTTCCGCTGACCGGCGATCTTGGCTATTCGGGCAAGGTCAACAACGAGGCGGTGCAGGTGGGTGGCCATCTGAGCGGTTCGCTGGAGAATCTCATCGCCGAACTCGATGCTAGCGGCATGAAGCTCGCCGGCCATGCGCGAGTCGAGGCCACGCCGTTCGGCGACGTGCCGTTGCAACGTGCCACGTTGACTTTTGATCACGTCAACCCGCAGGCGTTTGCGCCAGGCGCACCGCTGGCGGATCTGGCGGTGCGGGCTGAACTGCAGCCGGTGGGGCAGGCTGCTGCGGGGGTGGCAGCAAAAGCCGCAGCGGGGTTCGCCGTCGCCGGCCATGTCTCGATCGTCAACGCCAAACCCGGTGCGATCGACCAGAACCTGCTACCTGTGATCGATGCCAACGCCGACGTGCGGCTCGACGCGCAGGCGCAGCGTATTTCGAACCTGAAGGTGCGGCTCGTGAAGAGCGCCACGCTCACCGGCGGCGGCGCGCTGACCGGCAAGCGCGGCCAGTTCGATCTGCAGGTCGCCGGACTCGACCTGAACGCGCTCGAAGCGACCGTGCGGCCTACCCAGCTTTCCGGTCCGATCGGCATCCGTCTGAACGACGACGTGCAAAGCCTGACCCTCGATCTCGCCGACCCGAAAGCGGGGTTGCGCGCGCAAGGCAAGGTGACCTTCGATCCCGCACGCATGAGCTTCAACGACGTGCGTGTCACGTCGGGCAAGGGCCGCATCGATCTGTCCGGCGCGCTCAAGCACGACGCGAATTCCACCTACAACCTGAAAGCGCAACTGACTGATTTCGATCCGTTGACGCTGACTTCGCAGATGCCGTCGCGCACGCCGGCGACCCCCACGGCGGGGACCGCGAAGGCGACGAAAGCGCCGCAGGCCACGAAACCGGAGGCGGCCCACGCGAACGAAGCGGCGGCACTCGCGGGCAGCACCGCCGGCGCGAAAAGCGCGGCGCCCGGCGATAAGGCCGCAGCGGTGGTCAAGAACACGGCCAAGGCGGTGGTGAAGGCTGAAGTCGTTCAGCGCAAAGTGCCGCCCAGGCCGTCCAAAGCGCCGCCCGCACGCAAGATCGAGGCACGCGTGAACGGCACGCTCACGGCAGCCGGCATGCTCGGCCCGGTCTTCAGCACCAAGGCCGAATTCAAACTCGGCCCGAGCGTCTATGACGGCCTGCCGTTGACGGGCGGCGGCGTGGTCCAGTTGTCCGGCTCGCGGATTCTGCCGAGCCGCGCGAATCTCTCGGTGGCGGGCAATCAGGTGGACTTACAGGGCAGCTTCGGCGCGCGCGGCGACCGGCTGCGTTTTCGTGTCGATGCGCCGGAACTTGAACGCCTCGGTTTCGGCCTCGCCGGTCTTATCGCCGCGGATGGCGACGTCACCGGCTCGTTCGCGCATCCGAATGTCGTGCTGAACTACAAGGCAGACAGTGTGGTGTTCAGCAGTAACCGCATCGGCCATGCGGAAGGCCATGCCGAATTGCGCGACGGCGCGAACGGCGCGCTCGTTTTCACGACCGACGCGCGCAATCTCAGCGCCGGCGGCGTCGATCTCACCACGCTTACGGCGCGCCTGTCGGGCACGCGCGCCAACCATACGCTGGAGGCGGCGGCCACCGGCAAATTGCAGGACCGTCCGCTCGATCTGACACTCGCTGCCAACGGCAAATTGACCGAAGCACGCGACGGCACGCGCTGGGATGGCACCGTGACCCGCCTGCAGAATCGCGGCACACCGGCGCTGAATCTCGAGTCGCCGCTCGCCGTGAGCGCCGGGCCGGACCGTCTGACGCTTGGCGCGACCCGCCTCACGCTCGAAGGCGCAGTGCTGAGCCTGAAATCGTTCGCGTTCGACCACGGCAAGATCCAGTCCGCGGGCACCTTGACCGACATTTCGCTCGTGCGCCTGCAGGATCTGCGGCGGCAAATCACCGGCGAACCGCCAGCCGTCAAAACCGATCTGATGTTCGACGGCGACTGGGACTTCGCGCTCGGCAGCACCGCGAGCGGCCACGTCCAGTTGAAGCGTCGCAGCGGCGACGTCACGGTCGAGATCGGCCGTGGTCTGGCGTCGCTGGGCATCACGGATATGAGCGCGCGCGCCGAATTCAGCGGCGGCAACCGGCTGAATGCGACCGTGCACGCGCAGGCCAGCCGGATCGGTGTGGTCGACGCCGACGCGCACACCACACTCGTAATGCGCGACGGCTTCCTGACTGTCAACGAAGAGGGCGCGGTCAGCGGCAATGTGAATGCGAACGTGCCGTCGTTGAAAACGACCGGCGGCCTGTTCGGCCCGAGCTATCTGCTCGACGGCCACCTCGCGCTGAAACTCGCGCTCGGCGGCACGGTCGCCAAGCCGAACCTGACGGGGTCGCTGCTCGGCGATGGCTTGTCGGCGACGATGGTCGACCAGGGCGTGCAGTTGAAGGACGGCGTGGTGCGCATCGCGCTCTCGCAAAATCTGGTGGACTTCCAGCAGGTCGAGTTTCACGGTGCGAGCGGCACGCTGCGCGCCACCGGCCGTGTGCGCCTGGATGGCGCGCAGCCGGATTTGACCGCGAGCATCGTCGCGGACAAGCTGGAATTGTTTGCGGCGCCGGACCGCAATCTGTCGCTGTCGGGCAGCGCAAGCGTGGCGAACGCCGGGGCAGAGGGCGGCATGGCGATCAACGGCAAATTCGTGGTCGATCACGCGCTGTTCGATATGCCGGAGCAGTCCGCACCGAAGCTTGGCGACGACGTGGTGGTGGTGCGTCCGGACGGCACGGTGGCGGGCGAGCGGCCACCGCCGCAAGTGGCGGGCACCAACAAGCCGATCGGCCCGTTTGCGCCACGCGCCAATATCGACATCAGTCTCGGCAACAGCTTCCGTTTCCGCGGTATGGGCGCGGACCTCGGCCTGACTGGCACGATCACCGCGATGAGCGCGCCGAACCTGCCGTTGCGCGCGGTCGGTAATGTCCGCGTGACGCAGGGCTCGACCTATACCGCGTTCGGCCGCAAGCTCAACATCGAGAATGGCTTCTTTACGTTCAACGGTCCGGTGGCCAATCCGGGCATCAATATCCTGGCCATGCGCCGCAATCAGCAGGTCGAGGCGGGCGTGCAGGTCACGGGCACCGTCCAGTTCCCGGTCGCGAAGCTGGTGTCCGAGCCGAACGTGGCGGATAACGAAAAGCTCTCGTGGCTGCTGTTCGGACACGGCACGGATCAGGGCAACAACCTCGGTCAGCAAAGCACCATGACGACCGCGCTCGCCTTGCTCGGCAGCGCGAGCGGCAAACGGATCGCGCAGACCTTCGGGCTCGACGAGTTCTCGATCGGGCGAAGCGAAGTCGGGCTGACCGATCCGCAAGTGGTGATGGTGTCGAAGGCGATCAACGAGTGGCTCGTGGTGGGCTACGAGCAGGGTCTGCAGTCGGCGAGCAATGCGATCAAGGCGACGGTGAACCTCACACGCTATTGGTCGGTCGCGGCATATGGCGGCACGTTCGACGGCATAGAATTGCTGTACACGCGGCGCTTCGATCGGGTCCGGTGGTGAGTTGATGGAGGCTACGGCGGTGGCCGTGGTGTGAACAACGCCACGACACAAAAGAAAACGGCACGCCTTTTAAAGCGTGCCGTTTCTGTTGATGCCTGCAGCGTTCGACGCCGCGCGCGTTATTTCACGCGCATGCCCGGCTTTGCACCGCTATCCGGCTCGAGGACGTAGAGGCCCGGCTCGGCTTTCTCGTCGGTGGCCGAAGCCGCCAGCACCATCCCTTCGGACAGGCCGAACTTCATCTTGCGTGGCGCGAGGTTCGCGACCATCACCGTTAGCTTGCCGACAAGTTGCTCCGGTTGATAGGCCGACTTGATGCCCGAGAACACGTTGCGCGTCTTCTCTTCACCGACGTCGAGCGTGAGTTGCAGCAGCTTGTCCGAGCCTTCCACCGCCTTGCAGTCGACGATCTTCGCGATGCGCAGATCGATCTTGGCGAAGTCGTCGATCGAGATGATGTCAGGCGTTTCATCCTTCTCTGCGGCGGCTGCTTTCACTGCCTTCGACTTGGCCTTGGCATCCGCCGGCGCCGCGGCTTCCGGCGTGGCTTGCAGCGAATCGCGATTCGCTGCGATGAGCGCCTCGATCTGCTTCGGATCGACGCGGGTCATCAGATGCTTATACGCGTTGATCGGGCGCGTGGAGGAGAGCGGCACGTTCGCGTCGGCCCACACCAGCGGTTCGATGGCGAGGAAAGCTTCGACCGCTTCCGCCAGCTTCGGCAGCACCGGCTTGAGCGCCAGCGACAGCAGACGGAATGCCTCGATGCTCACGCTGCAGGTCTCGTGCAGCGCGGCCGCATTCGCCGGGTCTTTTGCCTGATCCCACGGCTTGGCGGTGTCGACGTACGCATTGACCGCGTCGGCCAGTTCCATGGTCTGACGCAGCGCGCGGTTGTACTCGCGCGCCTCATAGTTCGCGGCGATTTGCGGCACGGCGGTGCGCAGCGTGGCGAGCAACGGGTGCTGCATGGCGCTGTCTTGCACGCGGCCGCCGAAACGCTTGATCAGGAAACCGGCGGCGCGGCTCGCGATGTTCACGTACTTGCCGACCAGATCGCTGTTCACGCGCGCCTGGAAGTCGTCGAGGTTCAGGTCGAGGTCTTCCATCGTGCTGTTCAGCTTGGCGGCGAAGTAATAGCGCAGCCACTCCGGATTCAGGCCCGTGTCGATCACGCTTTGCGCGGTGATGAACGTGCCGCGCGACTTCGACATCTTTGCGCCGTCCACGGTCAGGAAGCCGTGCGCGAACACGTTGGTCGGCGTGCGGTGGCCCGAGAATTCGAGCATGGCCGGCCAGAACAGCGTGTGGAAATACAGAATGTCTTTACCGATGAAGTGGTACTGCTCGGCGGTCGAGCCCTTGCGAATCCACGCGTCGAAGTCGAGGCCGCGTTTTTCAGCGAGGTTCTTGAAGCTCGCGTAATAGCCGACCGGCGCATCCAGCCAGACGTAGAAATATTTGCCCGGTGCGCCCGGAATTTCGAAGCCGAAATACGGTGCGTCGCGCGAAATATCCCAGTCGGCGAGCTTGGCTTCGCCGGCGTCGCCGAGCCATTCGCGCATCTTGTTGGTGGCTTCCGGCTGTGCCAGACCGCCCACCCACGCGCGCAGGAAATTCTCGCAGCGCGGATCGGACAGGCGGAAGAAGTAGTGCGTCGAGGTCTTACGAATCGGCGTGGCGCCCGAGACGACCGAATACGGATTGATCAGATCGGTCGGCAGATAGGTCGAACCGCACACTTCGCAGCTGTCGCCGTATTGATCTTTCGCGCCGCACTTCGGGCATTCGCCCTTGATGAAGCGGTCCGGCAGGAACATTTCCTTGACGGGGTCGTATGCCTGTTCGATGTCGCGCGCTTCGATCAGGCCGGCTTCCTTGAGCGCCAGATAGACCGATTCGCTCAGCACGCGATTCTCTTCGGAATCGGTCGTGTAGTAATTGTCGAACGAAATCCCGAAGCTGTCGAAATCGCGCTTGTGTTCCTGCCAGACGCGGTCGATCAGTTGCTTCGGCGTCAAACCTTCCTTTTCCGCGCGCAGCATGACCGGTGTGCCGTGTGTGTCGTCGGCGCCCACGTAGTAGACCTCGTGCCCGTGCATTCGCAACGTCCGGACCCAGATGTCCGTCTGGATATATTCAACCAGATGGCCAATATGGATTTGCCCGTTCGCATACGGAAGGGCCGACGTGACGAGAACCTGGCGACAGCCTGACGGCGCGCCTGCGGAGAGATCGGTTGCGGGTGCTGACATAAGGATGGTGGGAGCCTGCGGTGGGACGAAACGTTGATTCTAGCAGGGCGGACGCCCGGCGCGGGCTGGGCCGCTTGGGCCGCGGCTGGGTCGCTGCCAGGGCAGGACGGTGTGTCCCCCAGGGAGACTTCCTGCGGAGCGAAAACCGAGCGCCCAAAAAAAACCGGGGCTATTAACCCCGGAGCAACAACGACAAGAGGAGAATGGTGACGCGGCGGCTTCGCCAGCCACGTACCGTAAAGACAGACCGCGGATTTTCGGCAGAGTTCGAAATTTTTTTCGTTCTCGCGCGAGATTTTGTTTCCCCCGCTTTTTACGGCTTGCCGGACGCCTCTGGCCAAGGTGGCAAGGGCCAGTGGCAAAAGCCGCCCGGCGCCCGGTTGCTTCTCCCTCTTCAGTCTGTGTCGTTATTGCGTGGCGTGCTGAGCCGTAGCGCGCAGATAGATTTCCACGCGACGGTTTGCGGCACGGCCGGCTTCGGTGTTGTTGTCAGCGACCGGCTGGTTCTGGCCCATGCCGCTTGCCGACAGGCGTTGCGGCGCGACGCCGCGTTGCCCCAGATAACCCGTCACGCTTTCAGCGCGGTTGACCGACAGCGTCTGGTTGTAAGCCGGCTGACCCGTGCTATCCGTGTAGCCGATTACCTGGGCGATCAGTTCCGGATTCTGCTGCATGGTCTGCGTCAACTGATCCAGCACCGGCGCGAACGACGGCTTGACCGCGTAGCTGTTGGTATCGAACGTGACCGAGCTCGGGATGTTCAGCTTGAGCGAGCCGTCCGGCTGCTCGGTGATCTGCGTGCCGGTGCCCTTGGTGGCGCCCGACAGCTTGTTGTGAATGGCTTGCCAGTTGTAGCCGGTGATACCGCCCACCGCTGCGCCGGCGCCCGCTCCGATCGCCGCGCCCTTGCCACCGCCGAAGATCGCGCCGATCGCCGCGCCGGTGGCGGCGCCCACGCCCGTGCCGACGGCGGTGTCCGTACCTTGTTGGCTTGCACAGCCTGCCAGCAACGAACCTGCAACGGCGAAAACAGCCAGGCGAGTCATGATTTTTGCATTCATTTTTTGATTCCTCTTGAGTGAAGCGAGTAAAGCGGGTGGAAGCGATCAATCTATCCGTCGAACGTGACGGCCGTAAAGCGCGTTACTCGACAATATGAGAATCCTGCGTCTTCCCTGTTCCCGGTCCGACAGTGGAGAAGGGTCTTCCGGCAAGGCTTGGCGTCAGCCACTACAATGATGAATGAAGTACGCAGCGATGCGACCCCATGGCGTTCCGCCTGCCCGAAGGGTGCACGGCGTGCCTGGTTTTAGCAATGCTGTCTAACAATTTTTTTCAAATTCTGGCGCGTGGCGAAGACTTGGATTCCACCGCGCCGCAAGTGTTCCCCACGGAGTGTCAATGAGTATCGATCGGGCTTTGGTCGACGCTGCCCTCGCGGCCGTCACTGACCCCAACACGGGCAAGCCCTACGCGGCTGCCAAAAACGTTAAGAACGTGGCCGTGGAGGGTGACACGGTTAGCCTCGAGGTGGTACTCGGCTATCCGGCCAAACGGCAGTTTGAAGCGATCCACACGCAATTCACCGACGCGCTGAAAGCCGTTCCCGGCGTGGCAGGCGCACGCGTCCAGGTGTCCCAGCAGATCGCCGCGCACACCGTGCAGCGCGGCGTGAAACTCTTGCCGAACGTTAAAAACATCGTTGCTGTGGCGTCGGGAAAGGGTGGGGTCGGCAAGAGCACGACCGCGGTGAACCTCGCGCTGGCACTGGCGAGCGAAGGCGCGTCGGTCGGCATCCTCGACGCGGACATCTACGGCCCGTCGCTGCCGATGATGCTCGGGATTGTCGGCCGTCCGGAATCACCCGACGAAAAGTCGATGAATCCGATGACCGGCCACGGCTTGCAGGCCAACTCGATCGGCTTTCTGATCGAGCAGGACAATCCGATGGTGTGGCGCGGCCCGATGGCAACCTCAGCGCTCGAACAGTTGCTGCGGCAGACCAACTGGCAAGACCTCGACTACCTGATCGTCGACATGCCGCCGGGCACCGGCGACATTCAGCTAACCTTGTCGCAGCGCGTGCCGGTGACGGGCGCCGTGATCGTCACGACGCCGCAGGACATCGCGCTGCTCGACGCGAAGAAGGGTCTCAAGATGTTCGAGAAGGTCGGCATTCCGATTCTCGGCATCGTCGAGAATATGGGTATGCATATCTGCTCGAATTGCGGCCACGAAGAGCATATCTTCGGAGCGGGCGGCGGCGAGCGGATGGGCAAGGAATACGGCGTCGACGTGCTCGGCAGCCTGCCGCTCGACATCGCCATCCGTGAGCAGGCCGACTCCGGCAGACCCACCGTCGTGGCGGACCCGCAAGGGCGTATTGCGGAGATCTACCGGTCGATCGCGCGCAAGGTTGCGATCCATATCGCCGAGCGGGCGCGCGACATGACCTCGAAGTTTCCCAGCATCGTTGTCCAGAACACCTGACTAGCCGTTCGGACAAGGGGTTAAAGCGGGGCCAAGTCGCCAATTTGCGTCTGGTCTCGCGGTATCATGTCGACTTCACAAGTTCGGCTCGGCGGCCGCAGGGGCGGCCACCAGGCCGGCAAGAGGATCGCATGGGAAAACGAATCGACGGGCAGGCGGTGCATGCGTTCATCGTCCTGGCTGCCAGCAGTGTGCTGTTATGCGGCTGTAGCACGTTCCTGAGACCACAGGAAAAGCGTGCCGACGCGCAGTTGCTGCCCACCGTGGGCAATCAGGCACGCGGTCTCGTCACGTTCATCGAGCGTTCGGACGGTGTGCAGGTCACCTACAATCTCACGGGCTTGCCACCCGATAGCGATCACGCGTTGCAAGTGCATGAGCGCGGCGACTGCAATGCCGCTGACGGCTCCAGCGCCGGCCAGGTGTTCTCGCCGGCAGCCGAGCGTCTGAAAGCCGGTGCCCGGGTCGAAGGCGATCTCGGCAACATCCACGCGGACGCGAACGGCGTGGCCACCGGCTTCATCGTTGCGCCGGACGTGTCGCTTGACGGTATCCGCTCGGTGTTGCAACGCGCGGTTCTGTTGCATCACGACGCGACCGACCCTTACGCGTATCCGCTGCATGGCGCAGGTCCCGCGCTCGCATGCGGGTTGATTCGCCAGTGAGGGCAATGCCCTGCGGGTCTCATCCGGTGCAAGCGGTTAGCCGTTTGAATGGCCTTGCGGCAAGCCTTTTGCGGTGCAGGGAACGGCTCTCAGGCCCCGCCCGCGGCAGCATTCTCCTGATCGCGTAAAATAAGCGCCTTTCGGCCGGGGTCGCCGAGCCCGGGGCGCGTAGCCGGCGGCGCCCGGCCCGGACCTTACCCCGGATCGTTACCCGTCACACATCTGTCACTCAAGTCGAGCAGCGTTCACCTATGACTATCAAATCCGACAAGTGGATCCGGCGCATGGCCGCGTCGCACAACATGATCGAGCCGTTTGCACCGGATCAGGTCCGCGTCTCCGAAGACGGCCGGAAGATTGTCAGCTACGGCACCTCGAGCTACGGCTACGACATCCGCTGCGCCGACGAATTCAAGATCTTCACCAATATCAACTCGACCATCGTCGATCCGAAGAACTTTGACGAGAAGTCGTTTGTCGACTTCAAGGGCGATGTCTGCATCATCCCGCCGAATTCGTTCGCGCTGGCTCGCACCGTCGAATATTTCCGCATTCCGCGCAGCGTCCTGACCGTGTGTCTGGGCAAATCCACGTATGCGCGTTGCGGGATCATCGTGAACGTGACGCCGTTCGAGCCGGAATGGGAAGGACACGTCACGCTCGAATTCTCGAATACGACACCTTTGCCTGCGAAAATCTACGCGAACGAAGGCGTCGCCCAGGTGCTGTTTTTCGAAAGCGACGAAATTTGTGAGACGTCGTACGCGGATCGCGGCGGCAAATATCAAGGTCAGCACGGCGTCACGTTGCCCAAGACGTGACGTCGGCAGCGTACTGACCCACCAGCTATTCGGGTGACCGCTGCTTAGTCAAATGCAGCGGTCGTTCTTTTTGGAGAATCGCCCATGAAGTTTCGTTTTCCCGTCGTCATCATTGACGAAGATTTTCGCTCCGAGAACATCTCGGGTTCCGGCATCCGGGCTTTGGCCGAAGCTATCGAGAAAGAAGGCGCGGAAGTGCTCGGGCTGACGAGCTACGGCGACCTGACTTCGTTCGCGCAGCAGTCGAGCCGTGCGTCGTGCTTCATCCTCTCGATCGACGACGACGAGTTGCTGCCGTACGTCGACAACGTGGTGGTGGAAGGCGAGACGCCGGAACTGGCGGCCGCGATCATCGCGCTGCGCGCGTTCGTGACCGAAGTGCGCCGCCGCAACGCCGATATTCCGATCTTCCTGTACGGCGAAACGCGCACCTCGCGCCACCTGCCGAACGATATCCTGCGCGAGCTGCACGGCTTCATCCACATGTTCGAGGACACGCCGGAGTTCGTCGCGCGCCACATCATCCGCGAGACCAAGGTGTACCTGGATTCGCTCGCACCGCCGTTCTTCAAGGAACTGGTGCAGTACGCGGACGAAGGCTCGTATTCATGGCATTGCCCGGGGCACTCGGGCGGCGTCGCATTCCTGAAGAGCCCGCTTGGCCAGATGTTCCACCAGTTCTTCGGCGAGAACATGCTGCGCGCCGACGTGTGTAATGCCGTCGACGAACTCGGTCAGTTGCTCGATCACACCGGCCCGATTGCCGCCTCCGAGCGCAATGCGGCGCGCATCTTCAGCGCGGACCACGTGTTCTTCGTGACCAACGGCACGTCGACCTCGAACAAGATCGTCTGGCACGGCACGGTTGCGCCGGGCGATATCGTGCTGGTGGACCGCAATTGCCACAAGTCGATCCTGCACGCGATCACGATGACCGGCGCGATTCCGGTGTTCCTCACGCCGACGCGCAATAACTTCGGCATCATCGGCCCGATTCCGCGCAGCGAATTCGAGCCGGAAAACATTCGCAAGAAGATCCTGGCGAATCCGTTCGCCCGCGAAGCCTTGGCCAAGAATCCGGACCTGAAGCCGCGCATCCTGACCATCACGCAGAGCACCTATGACGGCGTGATCTACAACGTCGAGATGATCAAGGAAATGCTCGGCGACTGGCTCGATACGCTGCACTTCGACGAAGCCTGGCTGCCGCATGCCGAGTTCCACGAGTTCTATCAGGACATGCACGCGATCGGCGCCGGCCGTCCGCGCATCGGCGCACTGGTGTTCGCCACGCACTCCACGCACAAGCTGCTGGCCGGTATTTCGCAGGCTTCGCAGATCGTCGTGCAGGATTCGAAGAACAGCCGCTTCGACAAGCATCGCTTCAACGAAGCGTATCTGATGCACACGTCGACCAGCCCGCAGTACGCGATCATCGCCTCGTGCGACGTGGCGGCGGCCATGATGGAAGCGCCGGGCGGCACGGCTCTGGTTGAAGAGTCGATTGCCGAAGCGTTGGATTTCCGCCGCGCGATGAGCAAGGTCGACGCCGAATACGGCGACGACTGGTTCTTCAAGGTGTGGGGCCCGGAGACGTTCGCGGAAGAAGGCATCGGCTCGCGCGAAGACTGGATGCTGCGCCCGAACGATGCGTGGCACGGTTTCGGCCCGCTCGCCGAAGGTTTCAACATGCTGGACCCGATCAAGGCGACCATCGTCACGCCGGGTCTGGATATGGACGGCGGCTTCGGCGAGTCCGGCATTCCGGCTGCGATCGTCACGAAGTATCTGGCCGAGCACGGCATCATCGTCGAAAAGACCGGCTTGTATTCGTTCTTCATCATGTTCACGATCGGCATCACCAAGGGCCGCTGGAACTCGATGGTGACTGAGTTGCAGCAGTTCAAAGACGACTACGACAACAACCAGCCGCTGTGGCGCGTGCTGCCCGAGTTCGTCTCGCATCATCCGATGTACGAGCGTGTCGGTCTGCGCGATCTATGCGAGCAGATCCACAGCGTGTATCGCGCGAACGACATTGCGCGCCTGACGACCGAGATGTACCTGTCGAGCATGGAACCGGCAATGAAACCGTCGGATGCGTTCGCCAAGCTCGCGCACCGTGAGATCGACCGGGTACCGATCGACGAACTCGAAGGCCGTGTCACCTCGATCCTGTTGACGCCGTATCCGCCGGGCATTCCGCTGCTGATTCCGGGCGAACGCTTCAACAAGACCATCGTCAACTATCTGCGTTTCGCGCGCGAGTTCAACGAGCGCTTCCCGGGTTTCCACACGGATATCCACGGGCTTGTCGGCGAAACCATCAACGGGCGCATCGAATACTTCGTCGATTGCGTGCGCGCCTGACGATGTGGGTGGTGAAGTCCCCGCTGGGTGCTGACGGCTGGCGGCGCGCGTTTGGCGCGCTGACCCTGACGTCGGCGCTGTCGGTGGGGCTGCTTGCTGTGGCGCTCGGTGTGATGCCTTCGGCGGCGCATGCCGAAGTCGCCGCTGCCGACCCGATCGACGCGTCGATGCGCACCTGTCTTGCGCGCAGTGACATGTCGTCGACGGCGGGGCAGGTGCAGTGCATGGACACCGCGCGGATCGGCTGGAAGGCCGCGTTGGACGGCGCGTGGCAGCAGCTTCAGGCGAAGTTGCCGCCGGCGCAACGCAAACCATGGGAAAAGAGCCAGGCAAGCTGGCTGGCCTCGCGCGATGTCGAGAAGCAGTTGCTGGCGGCCGTGTTCGCGACGACGCATGGCTCGATGTATGTGCTGGCCGAAGCCGATATGCAATTACAGCCGGTGCGAGACCGCGCGCTTGCGCTGCGCAGCGCCTTGGCCAGGACCAGCGCCGGCGGCGGGGACCCACCGCGCCCTCCGCGCGCCTGTACCGCGGACGCGCAATGCGAACACGCGATGTTCGATCTGAACCGCTATTACCGCCGCTTGCAATCGAAGATGCCGACGCGCTCGCGTCCGACGCTTGCGCGCGCCCAAAAGGCCTGGACCGCGTATCTCAACGCCGCCACGCCGGTGATCGACGAAGGCAGCCGTATCGATATCATCGGTGCGCGGGTGGCGACGCTCAAGCGCTTGTCGGAGACGGTCGGCAACGACTGAGTGTTCGCGGCTTACGTGAGCAGGTAGGCTTCGGCTTGCGACGAGGGCCGCGCAAGTGCCGGCTCCCCTAGCAGGTCGCGCATGGCGTCTTCGATACCGAGCGACATTGTTTCGAGCGCGAGGTCGTTGTCGTCGGTACCGAAGGGCTCTTCGATCTGCGAGGCGATCGCTTCGTGCGCCATGAAGGTGTACGCGACGAACACTGCGAAGACCGGCGTGAAGATGCCGATGCTGTCGACCAGTCCGAACGGCAGGGACGCGCAAAAGAAATACACCGTGCGGTGAATCATCACCGAGTAGGCGAAGGCCAGCGGCGTCGACACGATACGCTCGCAACCGCCGATCACATCCGACAGACCATTCAAGTTCCGATCGAAAGCGAGCACCGCCATCGGATCGATCGCGCCTGTTTGTGCGTGGCGCTGCACCCATTCGCCGAGAAACAGCAGCAGTGTTGCCGGTTTGTAGCGCGACGCTATGACGCGGTCGAAAAGCGCTTTGGGCAGGCGTGCTGCGAGATCTTCACGCGGGTCGCTATTGCGGAGCTGGTGACGCAGGGCATGGGGGAGGGCGCTGAGGGCGGCGACGAACTCCTTGATGTCTTCCTTCGGCAACTGTTTATTTTGCAGCGTGAGGGCCTGGCGGGTGAGCGAGCGGGACTCGTTCAGCAACTGGCCCCAGAGTTTGCGGGCTTCCCACCAGCGGTCGTAGCTGGCGTTGTTCCGGAAGCCTAGAAAGACTGCCAACGCTATGCCTATCAGGGAAAATGGGGCGGTGGTATTGAGATTGAGCGAGACCGGCAGCAGGTGGTCGTGGGCGGCTACCGCGACGATCGCGATGCAGAAAATGAGGAATAGCCTGGGCAGCAGTTGCGGGAGGACGGAGCCTCTCCAGGCAAGCAGCATGCGGAACCAATGGAGGTGGGGGCGGATGATCATCGCAAGGGGGTTTTTGCCTTCGGCGGGTGGGGTTCTATTATCGCTAATGGCGTTGGACCATGGTTTTTTTTGCCTTTGGCGGCGGCATTGGCCGTGTTCTTAGGGCTTTGGCCTTTCCTTGAATTGTTAGTGGTCTATTAGCGTTGCCCCTGTGCGGGGCGGCACTTACTTTCTTTGCCGCCGCGTAACTATTCAGCGCTTGTAAACTGCCACCAGGCTGTGCATAGTGAAGGACATGACGAAGATGCCCGATTTCAAGGACCTGACGCACGAA